>JBGUYG010000014.1:0-40057 GCA_045118535.1 Paludibacteraceae bacterium | reverse complement strand
CGTGCATCTCGATGACCTGTTGGTTGGTCAGCAGTTTTTGGCGTATGGGTTCAATTTTTTCAAAGCAATAGTACGGATTTTTGCTGGGCAAGACGTCGTTCACCAACCGAAATAAGTGGGGCGAATGAATGCCATGCCCTCTGCGATTATGTGCGGTGAGGGCATGCTTCAAAAACGAAAACGCAAGGTAAAAATTCATTCGTTAATACTGCTCATAAAACTCACTGACAGCCACGATACCCTTTTTCCAAACCTCCAAATCCATCGATTCGTTGGGCGAGTGAATAGCGTTTTCTTCCAAACCAAAGCCCATCAAGATACTTTTAATCCCCAGCACCTTTTCAAACAGTGGAATCACGGCAATACTACCTCCACGGCGTGCCGAAAGTGGTTTCTTGCCAAACGCTTTCTCAAAGCCCTTTTCAGCGGCTTTATAAGCGGGGTGTTCCATCGGACAAATATACGCTTCGCCACCGTGCATAGGCGTTATGGAGACCTTCACACCCTTCGGAGCAATGGAACGGATATAATCCATGAATAGTTGCGAAATTTCCTCGTGCTTTTGGTTGGCAACCAAGCGACAAGACACTTTGGCAAAGGCTTTACTCGGCAAAACGGTTTTGCTACCTTCCTGCGTGTAACCTCCCCAGATACCGCAAATATCAAACGAGGGACGGCACGAGTTACGCTCCAAGGTAGAAAAACCCTGCTCGCCATAGACATATTCAATGCCAATGGCTTGTTTGTAAGCGTCCAAATCGAACGGGATTTGCGTTATCATTTCGCGTTCCTGTTGGGGAATCGGCAACACTTTGTCGTAAAAATGGGGAATGGTAATGCGACCGTTTTCGTCCACTATTTTAGCTAACATCTCGCAAAGAGCATTGATGGGATTTTTGATGGCACCCCCAAAATGTCCGCTGTGCAAGTCGCGATTAGGACCATCGACTTCAATCTGCCAATACGCCAACCCACGCAAACCTGTCGTCAGCGAAGGGGTTTGTTTGCCAATCATGGACGTGTCGCTCACCAAAATTACATCTGCCTGCAACAAATCCTTGTGTTTGGTCATAAACTCCTCCAAACTTGGGCTGCCGATTTCCTCCTCGCCTTCAATGATAAATTTGACGTTGTGTTGCAGTTTTTCCTCTTTTGCCAAGTACTCAAAGGCTTTTACTTGTATCATCGTTTGCCCTTTGTCGTCATCGGCACCACGTGCATACAACTTTCCGTCTCGAATTTCGGCTTTCCAAGGGTCGGTTTTCCACTCGTTGAGCGGTTCGGCAGGCATCACATCGTAATGCCCATAGACCAAAACGGTTTTGGTTTGAGCAGTGGGTTGTGGGCATTTATATTCGGCAAAAACGATGGGATTGCCTTTGCTTTGCATCACTTCTGCCTTTTGGACACCGGCTTGCAAGAGCAACTCTTTCCAACGTTTTGCACACGCAACCATGTCTTCCTTGTGCTCACTTTGGCAACTGACACTCGGAATTTGAATCAAACTTTGCCATTCTTCTACGAACCGTTCAAAGTTGTTATTTATAAATTCTTGTACATTCATAATGATTTATTTTAGATGTTTTTATTCATTTTAATCGGTTTTAGACCGTGTTTTATATTTTTTCAAAATGGTACGAAATGTTTTCTCCCATCTCCACAACCATGTAATAAGCGGGATTTACGGGGTCTTGCAAGGTGCTGACGGTGATAAAATCAATGCCGTTAAATTTGTAGAGTTCGCGTGCGTGTTCGTGTCCACACCAGTACATTTCCACCTTATTTTTTGCCAACAAATCTGCTATCTCGTACGTTTCTTCCAACGAGAAACCTGCATTCGCCCCCGAACCATGTGCAGAGTAGGGGAAAAAGAGGTTGGTGTGCGTTACGGCAATGATATGGCGATAACCCTCTTTGGACTTGGTTTGTAGCACGTTTTTGAGCCATTTCAGTTGTTTGGTTTGTAGCGTGCCATTGCTGGAATCAAAAACGATAAACAAATCCAATTTTTCGCCCGACGGACCTTGCGTATCAAACCAATAGGTCGCTGTACCGAAGTACTTACGATACTCTGTCCATTGTCCGTAGTAGATGTCGTGGTTGCCAACAACGGGGAAGAGCGTGTCCCATTTGGACTTGTCCGTGCGGTCGTCTGCATACCACGCTTCCATCATCTTGGGATAGTTCCCGTCAGCATTGACCATATCACCCAAGTGAATCGCAATCGGACAATTCGGGTCGTGGTGGTACAGATTCACAAACTTCGTAAAATTGCGGTTTGTGGAGTCAATATGCGTGTCGGTGCAGACGTAAATTCGATAGTTTTTATCCACCAGAATCGTTTTGAAAGGGTGCGTTTGGTTGTATTCCATTGAATGCTCAAAACGCACATTGGTGTAGGGACTTTGTCCGTTCCACATGCCAGCCCAATCAAAATTGCCTTTTTTACAGCCTGTCAAGCAGCAAACGGCGAGGATGATATATGTTATTTTTTTCATTTTATGCTTCATTTTAAGGGTTTATAAAAAATACGTAAAACCAACTTTGGCTATGACGCTGTAAAAAGAGGCGTTGAGGTGGAACATACCCGTTGGTTTGAACTCAATTTCAGCATGTACACGCCATTTCTCGTCAATATCGTATCGTCCCCCCAAGTCAAAAATGGGTTGCCACATACGTTCAATTTGGAAGTCGTTATTGTTGGCTATACTCGCTGATACGTTCCATTTGTTCAGTTGTGGGCGAGCAAACACTTCCAAACGCCAAAAGATATTATAGACCTCACTCGTAAAGCCGTATCCTTCATTCATATCGTGATTGAAGGGCGTAAACACACGCGTAAAAGCACCTAATTGAGCACTGACGTAATCCATTCTGTATCCCAAACTCAATCCCGAACAAGTTTCGTGTATCTTGTTGCGTGCCACTAATCTATATTGTGCTCGCGTTTCAAAAAACAATTCGCCTACTTTGAACGGGATTTTAGGCCGTAAGACAAAGCCACCCACGTAAAAATTGGCTGTGGATAACTGCAACCGACCTTCCATCTCAAAATGCGGACTGAACGGAATGGTCGCAATGCCCGAAAAATTTGCATACGAATTGTAGGTGTAGTTGTAGCCATACTCCACATTCGTCTTGATGGAATAGCGTTGGACACCAAACCCCGACTGCAACGTGTCTTTGCTCCAAGCGTTCAGCACATTGGCAAAAATCAGAAACACAAAAAGGCATCTTTTCATCTATTTGTTGTATTTAAATTCTATAATGGTTAAACCTGCACCGCCCGTGTTGGGATCGCCATCGTGAAAGAGCATACTCCCTTGCGAGCGTTTGTACATAATTTTATTTTTTTCCCGCAAATAATCGCGAACGATTTGTTTCAAAGCCCCTGTGCCCGTCCCGTGCAGGATCGTTACCGTGTCCATTCCGACCATAATCGCCTCGTCTACATAATTCATAATCTCGTTTGTGGCTTCGTCGGCACGCATTCCTCGGATGTCCAACGAGGGCGATAGATTGATTGCAGAAGCCAGGATAGTGGAGGAAGAAAGCGTTGAAGACACTCGCAAAGACGATTTTTCTTCTTTATTCGGATTGGCAGACAAGGCTTTTAAGTCCCTAAAATCCTTGAAAACCGCTTTTTTAGACGTTTTTTTGTCGTTTTGAGCCGTTTCTTGTACAATTTCGTTGTGGATTTGTTCCTTCAATTTTTCCACTTTTTGACGTGCTTTTTGCGTTGTTTCTTTGTGGGCTTTGGTTTCTTTGATTTCGCGGATGGCTCGTTCGATGGTTGCATTGCTTTCTTGTAAGATTTTAGTGGCTTGCTCGTTGGCTTCCTTGATGATTTCTTTTTGTTTTTTGCGTAATTCGCTAATCTCTTTTTCGTAGTACTTTTCCTTCTCTTCCAAGCGTTTTTCTTGCTCTTTTATCTGCTGACGTTTGTTTTCCCAGTAATGTTTGTCGCGTGCAATATCGTTGAGGTATTGGTCGTAATTGATGTGGTCAGAGCCCACTAATTGCGTAACTTGCTCAATAATATCGTTGGATAAGCCGATTTGTTTGGCGATTTCGATGGCATAACTACTGCCTGCCACGCCGATGCTGAGCTGAAAAAGTGGCTTCATCACGCTTTTATCGTACAGCATAGCACCATTGACCACCTTGGGCGTTATTTGGGCAAAATGTTTCAAATTTGTGTAGTGGGTCGTGATGACTCCAAACGTGTTTTGTTCGTTTAATTTTTTGAGAACGACCTCCGCAATAGCCCCACCAATAGACGGTTCTGTGCCACTTCCAAACTCGTCAATCAAAATCAAGGACTTGTTGTTGGCAATTTTCAGAAACTGTCGCATATTTTTGAGGTGCGAAGAGTAGGTGCTCAAATCGTCGTTAATAGACTGTTCATCGCCAATGTCAATGAGCAGATTTTCAAAAATCCCCATCGTGCTACTCTCGTGCAAAGGCACCAACAAACCGCATTGCAACATATATTGCAGCAAGGCTACGGTTTTGAGGCACACGCTTTTTCCGCCCGCATTGGGTCCCGAAATAACCAAAATTCGCGTGTTATTTTGTTGCGATGTCCCCAAACGAATGTTGAGTGGCACGACTATCTTGCCTGATTGCTGGTAGTTCATAAACAGGATAGGGTGCCTCGCATTTCGCCAATCAATAATCGGTTCGCGTTGGATAATCGGTGCAATGGCGTTCAGTTGTATGGCTAACTGGGCTTTGGCGTACAAAAAATCAATCGTTCCCAAAAATAGGTTGGTATTCAAAATATCCTGCCGATTAGGTCGCAAAGTGTTGGTTAACTCCGTCAAAATGCGAATTTTCTCGCGTTGCTCTTCACTTTGCAACTCACGAAGCCGATTGTTTATTTCGACCACTTGTTGTGGCTCCACGAAAACCGTCTTGCCCGTTGCCGATTCGTCGTGTACGATGCCGTTGATTTTGCGTTTGTAAGCAGGTGGAATAGGCAAAACCAAACGTCCTTCACGTAAGGTCGGAGTCGTTTCTTTATCCACAAAACCGTCTGTGATGGCTTGTTTCAGGATAGAAATCAAAGTCCTCTCAACGCTATTTTTTGCCTGTTGCATCTCGCGACGAATACGTGCCAACTCCGCCGAAGCATTATCGGCAATGTTACCGTATTTATCCAAAATTTTGTCAATCTGTTTGAGAATCGGGGCAATGAAATCCAACGAATTTTCGAGCAGCAAAGCGTGCATTTGTGGGAAAAGTTCGCCATTGAGGGAACGAATAAAAAGTGCTAAATCGTGTGTAATTTGTAGCGTTTTGCGGAGTTGGAAGCATTCTTCTTCGGTCAAATACGACCCTTCAAGCCGAATTTTTGCCATCACTTCACGCAAATCATAAATCTCGCCACGCGGAAAAGAAAGCGAAGGATCTTGCAAAATATGCAACATCTCGTTGGTTTGTTCCAGCAGGGGTACAATCGCTTTGTAATCGTTTTGCCACTGCATTTTTTCCACCTGTTCCTTCCCAAAAATAGATTGGCAATGGTCTAAAAGATATTGTCGGATGATGTCAAAATCTATTTTTTTTTCTATGTTGTTTGGGTATGTCATTTTGTTGATTTACAATAGTTTAAAGTAATCGTATATCGTTTATTACTTTGCTGCCCACTTTATCATTCAATTTTTTGACAAGTTCGTATCGCATATTAAAAATCTCGTTTTTAAGTGCCGAATTGGTTATCCGAACATGCAAAACACCTTGTTTAACCTTTAAATCGTCCGAGTATTTAGTGGCATATTTTCCGACCACTTCCGTCCAAAAATTAACGATTTGATGTTCCAAAAACGGTTGCAACAATTCGGTTTCTCGCAAGAAATCAAACACAAATTCATTCACTAATTTCGGCTCTTTGCGTTCCATAAAAATCGTTGCTAATTAACCTTTTGACATATTCCTAAGCGTTCGCCATGATTACGCCAAACCTTCCTTTTAACTATTTTCTGTTTGCGAATCGGTCTGTTTGGAATCCTCTATTTTTTTGTTTGCTTGTTCCTTGTTATAAAAGAAATATATCTTTTCGCCTGCTTGAGGTGCTCGTCCGTTTTTAGCATTGTTGTAACGCCGCAACGTCTTTTCGTTCATGTTCGCCAAAAATGCCAAACGTGCAAACGTATCTCCCTCTTTTGCAACCACATATCGCGTTCCACGTTTCCTTCTATTAAATTGATGAAAAATCTGTATGCCTGGTAAATGCTTATTGGCGATGAGTTTTGGCAATGCAACCACCGTAATTTCTTCACCAAATTGGTTTTCTATCACAAGACTTTTGTCCATCAAACTTAACAATCCATAATCCTCAATGATTTTAATGAGTTTGTTGGCATATTGTGGGTCTGTTGCGTAGCCACACTTGGAAAGTCCAGTTGCCCAGCCTTTGTAGTCGCTCATTTCCAATGTAAAAAGAGAACTATATCGCGAACGTTGCAAAAAAAGCGAGTGGTCGGTGAACGATTCGGAGGCTTTTTCGTATTTTCGGAAGCATTCGTTGGGCTTATCATCATCCACGTGGTATGTTGCTCCCAACCATTCGTGGCACTTGATTCCAAAATGGTTGTTGGCTTGTGTAGCTAATTCACTTTTGCCCGCTCCACTTTCCAATAATCCCTGTGCGATGGTGATATACGCGGGGATTTTGTGGGCTTTTTGCTGTTCCAAAGCCGTTTGACTCCATTTTTCGATGTAATTTTCGTAGTCAGGGCGTTTCACTTGTGCCATCAAAGAAAGCCCAACAGACAGAAAAATAGAACAAATAAGGTTTCTTTTTAACATTTTGACAATATTTTAATTAACCAATAATAACATTTTTTCGTTGACGAGATACTCAGACGCTCCGAAGGCGAATGCACGTCGTACATCTGTGGTCCGATACTTACCATATCCAAGTTCGGATATTTTGCCAAAAACAACCCGCACTCCAACCCTGCATGAATGGCTAAAACAGTGGGTTCTTCTTGGAATAACTCAACGTATGCGTCTTTCGTCATTTTCAGCAATTCGGACTGCATATTGGGTTGCCAACCTGGGTAACCGTCGCTATACGTAACCTCTGCACCCGCTAAAAGCAACGTACAAGCCACTTCGTCTTTGATTAGATGCTTTTCAATTTCTACCGAAGAACGTTGGCTGGTTGTGATTTCAATGAAGTTTTTGCCGTCTTTTTCGTAGGTCTTGGTGCTGGCAAGATTGGTGGACGTTTGTACCAAATTTTCCAACTCTGCAGACATTTTTTGCACACCGTGCGGACAAGTGCATAAGGCATAAATCAACTTATTTCCAACCTCTTTGGGCATAACAACCGCAGGCATTTCGACGCTACCAATGGACCATTTGATATCTTTTTCCACACCAGCATACACTTTTTCCACTTCCGCTGTATAGATATTAAAATCTGCTGCCAATAAATCTTTGTAATCTGCTGAAACACAGAAAGTTACGTTTGCCTCGCGTGCAATAGCGTTGCGTAAATTGCCACCATTGAAAGCGTTGAGCCACACCTCCGTTTTTTGCGACATACGGAAGAGAAAATGAGCCAGCAGTTTGTTCGCATTCGCCCTATTTTTGTCTATATCACTGCCCGAGTGTCCCCCTTGCAGGTTGCTCACCTTGATTTCAACCGCAAACAGTTTTTGTGGAATCGTATTCGTCTGAATAGGCGTGTAGGCTATCTTCCCGAGCGTATCAATGCCACCCGAACAACCAACGAAAATCTGCCCATCGTCCTCGCTATCCAAATTGATGAGTTTGGTGCCCTTCAAGATACCTTTTTGCAGACAATCCGCACCTGTCAACCCCGTTTCTTCGTCAACGGTAAAAAGGGCTTCAATGGCTGGATGTTGCAAGGTATTATCGGTCAAAATCGCCAACGCCAACGCCATTCCAATTCCATTATCGCCACCAAGTGTCGTGCCACGCGTCCGTATCCAATCACCATCGATGTAGTAATCAATGGGGTCTTTCAAAAAGTCGTGCTGCACATCGCCATTTTTTTCGCAAACCATATCCATGTGGGCTTGCAAAATAACGCCCGAATGGCTCTCATAACCTGCCGAAGCGGGTTTACGAATGATAACATTTTTTATCTCGTCCAACTCATACTCCAAATGATGCTCTTGGGCAAAATTCACCAGCCACGCGATGATTTGCTCCTCGTGTTTACTCGGACGAGGCACCTGCGTGATGTCGTGAAAAATTGAAAAAACTTGTTGTGGCTCAATGTTTTTCATATTGTTTATTCTTGTGCGGTTTCATGAATGATTGTACGCAAGTATTTTTCGGGATAAGCGGGACGATTGGGATAAAGACACTCGCCGTATTCGTTTCGCTCAAATTTCCCGTTTTCGTCCACTTTGCGTTCTTGTCCGTCCAAATACTTAACGAGCAAAAATATGCCTAACTCTTTCCATGCTTGCGTCGAACTTTCGGCTTGCAAATTTGAAAAATCAGTAAGTGTCTGTATGATTTTTGTCGAATCCATCTGTGCAAGCGATTTTTCAAGCTCTTCTACACCCACATTAAACTTTTCTTCCCACTGTTTTTGCACCTTGACGATGTCGGGCAACATAGCACTCCATTTCGTGTACGCCCAGTTTGCAACGATATTATACGCCCACCATGCACTTGTGGGAGAGTAGGTGATTATATCACCATTCCCTTTACGGAAACACTCGGGTACCTTCGTGATGCGACTATACATCGGTACATACAAGCTTGTTTGGGCATCATCTACACCAAACCAAAAGATGCCACCCCAGAGTGGATTCGTATAGTTACGCATCTGTGCCACATACGACCAACCCGTTTGTTGCGTGGCAGTGGGGCGTTCGTACCAATAAGTCGTGCTATCTACCGTGAAACTCAGTTTGCCGTAGCGTAATTTACTGCTCCAAGGACCAGCGGCTTCTTTTTGCGTTATGTCCAATTCGGTGCCTTGATAGTAGTCCCGCATACATTCTTTAACGTCTTGCACACTCACTTTTCGGTTAGGTTTGATGTACAACGGCATGGGTGTTCCCGCTTTACCAGTGGCTTTAAAGGTCTTTCCAAAAGCATAATCTTTATATTGTGCCATGCTATCGCTGAAATGGTTGAAGAAGTACCATACACGAGCCTCGCAACCGTACAAACTCAAATAATCGTATGGAGCATACGCTTCCACGAAATTAAATTCGCTGTCTTTGCCACTAAAATAGCCCTTCTCGCGTGCAAATTTCACCACATCTTTGCTATACAACCAATTCTTTTTATCCTTAAAATTGATGGTGGTAATACGTGCTTGGTTGGCGTGTGCACAAATACAATCGTCGGGTATGCGTGTAGCCACCCAAACAGCTCCCTTATTGCCCACACCTTTGCCAATCATATCCAACAGCCAAATCTCATTCGGGTCACCAATAGAAAACGTCTCTCCACCGCTACAGTAGCCATATTTTTCCACCAACGAGGTAATACACGTGATGGCTTCGCGTGCCGTTTTGCAACGCTCTAAGGCGATATACATCAAGCTCCCATAATCAAGCCCCTGTTTGAGGGTATCTTCCAATTCCTCACGACCACCCCAAGTTGTTTCGCCAATGGTAAGTTGGTGTTCGTTCATATTTCCGACCACTTGGTAGGTGTGTTCCACTTGGTCAATGGTGCAGAGCGGTTGATTCGTTTCCCAATCAAAAACCTGCCTTTTTGCCCCTTTAGGAAAATCTTGTGCAGGCGAAAAATGTAAAAAACCGTACTGCGTGTACGAATCAGCCGAATAACTGATGATGGTCGAACCGTCTGTGCTTGCGTCTTTTCCAACCAAAAAATTGGTGCAAGCAAACGCACTATAAAAGCCTATGCAACCGATAAGCGAGAGGAATAATTTTTTCATAATACTACAATTCTGCCGTCTGTTTTAGCACTAATTTCTTTCTTTTCTTTGATGTAAGACACAAAAACATCGCGGATAGTCGTCTGCGAATCCCATATTTCCAAATAGTTTGCCAAAGGTGTCAAATAATCGTTACCATAACTCAGATAGTCGTTTGTTGCTACTGTATAAACGGCTTCTGGCACGATTTTTTTGCCGTTGAGCGTTACATCTTTGGCTTTTTTGTTTTCAATTTTCATCCTCAAACCACTCACTCCTTGTCCCCCTTGTTTAGCGATGCTATCACATAAAGCGATAATATCTTTGCCTTCCAAAGTCAAAACCACCAATCGATTTTCAAACGGAAATACTTCGTAGATATTTTTCATCGTCAAAGGACCTTTATACCACTCAAAACGGATTCCACCTCTATTCGTTATGGCAATATCCACAGGCTTTTTGTAGAGTTTTTTGGCTGTTTCAAGCAACACATCACTCGCCCAATTGAGCATCGGCGACTCGGGTAACTCAACTGGTAAATCGACCAACGCATAGCCAATCGTGTCATTCATTTCGGCATTAAATGCTTCTTTGTAAGGAGCCAATAAGTTCGTAAAATTGGTATCCACAAGTGCGTCCCACGTGCTATCCACAACAATCAGTTCGCCCGTTTTGGAGGTAATTTTTGCTGGTTTGCTACACGCTACACATAGCACACTAAGCAGAACGATAAAATAAAAATTTTTGGCGTATTTCATAATAACAAAATTTAAACATTCGCAAAGATAATAAAAAGTTTCGAAAATTTTGTGCTAAAAATTATCCGTCATAATTTTAAGAAAAAATAGCGGATTTTATTTTTTTTGTTAAAAAAATGTAGTACTTTTGTAAAGTGGATTTTACAAAAATGAAGATTTTATTTCATTTTGTAAAGAGCGATGAAAAAAAATATTAACTTAAAATAAACACTATTATGATTAAGAAAGCACTGTTTATTTTTGCCCTATTAGCCATGACGGCTGTCGGTATGCAAGCACAAAGCCTCACGATTAGTGGTGTTGTGCGAGGTACTGATTCAGAGCCTATCATTGGTGCAAACATCGTTGAAAAGGGGACTACCAACGGTATCATTACTGATACGGATGGTCGGTTTACTTTGACGGTTGCACAGGGGGCAAAAATTGTTGTTACCTTTGTGGGTTATGAAACCCTTGAGTTACCCGCTTCCGCTACAATGTCTATTACGTTGAGAGAAGATGCTGAGGTCTTGGACGAAGTGGTAGTGGTTGGTTATGGAACACAAAAGAAAGCGAATTTGACGGGTGCGGTTTCAACCGTTGATGTTGGGAAACAATTGGATTCCAAATCCAATACCGATATTGCTCGTGCGTTGCAGGGAGCAGTTCCGGGTTTGACGATTACCAACTCGACAGGTAGGATTGATGATAATCCAACCATCCAAATTCGTGGTGTGGGTACGTTGTCGAACGATGCAGTTTCCAACCCGTTGATTGTTGTGGACGGAGTGCCTATGGACGATATTAGTTACCTCAATGCGAACGATATTGAGTCGGTGAGCGTTTTGAAAGATGCTGCTTCGACCTCTATTTATGGTACGCGTGCCGCTTTCGGTGTTTTGTTAATCCAAACCAAAGGAGCCAAGAAGCAAGACAAAGTTACGGTAACGTACAGCAATAACTTCTCGTGGCAAAATCCAACTTATCTGTTTGATTATCCAACAGTTAGCCAACAAGGAGCTGCTTTGTATCAATTCAATACACGTGCAGGTAATGATAGCGAATTGTTTGGTATTTATATGACTGCTGAGAGTGGCTTCTTCAAAAAAGCAGATGAATGGCTCGCACGTCACGGCGGTAAATCTGGCTATCGTGAAATGGTATATGGTGATGACTTTGATGATAAAGGATACTATGCTGACTGGGATGTTTTTGGTATTATGTTCCGTAAATGGCGTCCTGCACAAAACCACAATGTAAGCGTTGCAGGTTCATCAGAGCATATCAACTATTATCTTTCGTTTGGTTATGATCACCAAGAAAGTGTTTTGAATTTCAATCCTTCGAAGCGTGATAAGTACAATATTAATATGAACTTAACGAGTAACATTACTAAATGGTTACAAGTGGGTACACGTATGCAGTTGAATAAGAAAGATTATTCTTATCCAGATGCTCGTCGTAATATCTACCAATATATGTTGCGTTGGGGTTCGTATTTTGAGCCACTCGGCTATGTTACCATTGATGGCAAACAATATGATGGTCGTAATTCAATCGCTTATTTGAAACAATCGGGTCAAGCAGCAACAAACAACTACTATACACGTATGTCTGCTTTTGCAAAATTGACACCTTTTAAAGGATTGACAATCAATGCCGACTTTACCTACAATATTGAAAATAATAAAACAAAATATGATAACTACAAGGTAGTCGGATACAACAACTGGGCATTAGCACCTTCGGGTGGCTTTACTGCTCCATCAACTTTTGCAGGCACCAACTATGTAGCTGTTCGTAATACAAACGGAACAAGTTATGCCTTGAACGTTTTTGGTACGTATGAAACCACTTTTGCAGCAAGCCATAACTTGAAAATAATGCTCGGTGGAAACAAAGAAGAAGGCGAAAGTGCTCGCACGTATGTAAAAAGAGAGACTCTGTTGGATGAAACATTGCCTGAATTGAATTTGGCAGTTGGTAGCGTAACCGCAGACCCAGCATCTAATTATCATAGACATTGGGGAACCGCAGGTTTCTTTGCTCGTATTAACTACGATTGGAAAGGTATTGCTTTGTTGGAGTTGAACGGTCGTGCTGACGGTTCAAGCAAATTCCCTGCAGATAGCCGTTGGGCATTCTTCCCATCAGGTTCGGTAGGTTATCGTATGTCAGAACAAGAATTTTGGAGCCCAATCAAAGATAAAGTTTCGAATGTAAAACTTCGTGCTTCATTTGGTCAAATTGGTAACCAAGAAATCGGTACAAATATGTTTATTTCGACGATTTCTTCCATTGCAACATCAGATGTATATTGGGTTGGTGAAGGTTCAACTAAGTATTCTGCTTACGGAATTCCTTCATTGGTGGCTGCTGATTTGAGTTGGGAACGTATTCAAACGTTGGACATTGGTCTTGATTTAGGTTTCTTCCAAAATGAACTCAATGTGTCGTTTGACTGGTATCAACGTAATACAAAAGACATGTTGGCTCCTTCTAAAACCTTACCTGCTGTTTTAGGTGCTTCGGCTCCAAGAGAAAATGCGGGTGAGTTGAGAACAAGAGGTTGGGAATTGAATATTGATTATCGTCATACTTTCCATGAAATAGGTGACTTGACCGTTTATGGTGCATTTAACTTGTCGGACTATAAAACAGAAGTTGCAAAATGGGATAATGATAATCCATTGTTGAATACTAACTATACGGGTAAAGTCGTAGGTGATATTTGGGGTTTTGAAACCGAAAGATTCTTCACTACAAACGATTTTACATGGGATGCTGATGGTTATCAAACAGGTTATGCAGCAGGCGTTCCAAGTCAAGAGGCGTTAGAATCAGGTTCGTTTACGTATGAGCCTGGTGATGTGAAGTTCAAAGATTTGAATGGTGATGGCGTTATTAACTGGGGAGAAGGAACTAAAGATGACCATGGCGATTTGAAGAAAATCGGTAATTCTACACCACGTTACCAATATGGTATCCGCTTGGGTGTAGAATGGAAAGGTTTTGATTTGGATTTGTATTTCCAAGGTGTTGGACAGCGTCAAATGTGGCAATGGGGTGAATCAAACTTAATGCTTTCTAACGGTGCCAATGGTATCTATGATACGCAAACCGACTATTATGGTGCATACGACAATGAATTGATAACCTTGGGTCGTACAGGAAGTAATTTTGGAAAATTAAGTTATTTCCAACATCTTGAAGCCAATAGCAAAAACTTGAACGCTTTCTATCCTTCGCCTTATGCAGGAAACAATGGGCAAGGTGCTGCTTCAAGTTCAATCCTTACAAATGGTCGCTATAATTTCTACCCACAAACGAAGTATTTGTTGAATGCAGCATATTGCCGTTTCAAAAACTTGACGTTGGGTTACACCATACCGCAAGAATACACCAAGAAAGCATACGTTCAAAAACTTCGTGTATACTTTACGGCTGAAAATCTGTGCGAGTTGTTCAATGGTATGAAGCGTTATAAGATTGACCCTGAAATCACAGGTAGTGAATCGTCAACGAATGCTAATGGTACTTTTGCTCGTATCGATCCTATGAATCGTTCGCTTGCAATAGGTTTGCAAATAACCTTTTAAGCGTTAAGTAGTTATGTATAATTGTATAAAATTGTATTTTATGAAATCATTTAAATATCTAATAGGAATAGCGTTAATCTCGTTGGGATTGGCGAGTTGTGACAACGCTTTGGATAAAGAACCATTGGATAGTTTTACCAATACAAACTTTTGGTCTTCAGTTTCCAATGTTGAAGCGTATGCAAATACATTCTATAACCAATTTTCAGGCTATGGCAATGCAGGTGCGTATGGTTGGACGTATTTCAAAACGTTGAGCGATGACCAAGTCGGTTCTGGCTTTGTTGATTGGGACCACAAGTCTGCAACAACCACCAATAGTACTTGGAATAACGGATATACGGAAATTAAACGTGCAAACGTGTTGATTCAAAAAGTATCCGAAATGGGTGAAGATAAAATCACCGAAAAAGAAAGGAATAATTGGCTTGGTGTGGCTCATTTGATGCGTGCTTATGAATACTATTTGCTCGTTCGTACGTTTGGTGATGTGATATGGGTGGATAAACCTCTTGAAACCACTGATAAAGACATTCTGTATGGCAAACGTACTGACCGTGATGTCATTATGGATTATGTGCTGGAAGACCTTGATTTCGCTATTGCAAACATCGCTACCCAATCGGCAATATGTGCGTGGAGTAAGGATTTGGCTTTGGCAATGAAATCGGACATTTGCTTGTACGAAGGTACTTTCTGCAAATATCGTGTAAAAAACGAAGGTAGTGTAAAAGATGCTGATCCAGACCGTGCTAAAAAGTATTTAGAAGAGTGTGTTAAAGCCAATGACGCTTTGATAAGCAGTGGCACATACGAATTAACCCCAGGCATAGAGGGTTATCAAGCAACGTATAATTCGTTGGATTTGACAACCAAAACCAAGCAAATTATCTTTGCAAAACATTACGTTAAAGATGTGTTTATGCACTCCACAGTGGATTACACGACAGGTACAACTACCATACACGGTATAAGCAAAGATGGGTTTAAGGCATTTCGTCTAACAGCGGATAACTCCGAGTATACTTGGTCAAATAATGATGATATTACAGAAACAAAAGCCAAGTATGGTGAATATGAAAACAAAGCAGGCGAATTTGTTTATGCAGATAAGTTAGGCATTGAAAAGATTCTTGAAAAAATAGACAAACGTGCTTCTGTACTTGTTGATCCATATCTTGCTTATCGTGGAAATGGACACGTGCGTGGCGATTTGGATATGGACGGAATTGACGATAAGGATACCGAAAAGAAGAACAACCATGAAATGGTATCTTCTACGGGTTTAACCATCAAAAAGTACCACACAAATGCGATGCCTTACGATTATATCGTTCAAATCAATAAGAACTACACCGATGCTCCTTTGTATTGGTATGCCGTTATCTTGTTGAACCAAGCCGAAGCAAAAGCCGAATTGAAAACAATTACCGATGATGATTTGGATGCTACGGTGAATTTATTACGTGCTCGTGCTGGTTTGAAGGCTTTAAGTAACGCAGATTATACTGGTTATGAAAGTTTGATTGCTGCTATCCGCAATGACCGTCGTTGTGAGTTGATGGTGGATAATTGGTATCGCTATTGGGATTTGGTTCGTTGGCACAAGTTGGATAATTTGACCAAAGAAGACGTGTATTTAGGTGCCAAAGTGGATAAAAACGACCTTGCAAAAGTAGAAGGTGGTCTTACACTTACGGAGGATGGTTTTATCAATCCATATCCAGACAGACGTAAATGGGATCCAAAATACTACCTTTATCCAATACCAGAAAACGAAAGAACACTCAATCCAAACTTAGGACAAAATCCAGGTTGGTAAAAATCATTGAGTGATCAAAGAGAAGGGTGCTAAAATGGCATCCTTCTTTTTTATTCTTTTGACAATAAATCGGGGCGTTTTTTGCGGGTATATGCGTCGTTTTGTTCCTGCAACCATTCTTTTATCTTGGCTTCGTGTCCGCTCAACAAAATCTCAGGCACTTTCCACCCTTTGTAATCCGCAGGACGAGTGTATAGATTCGTCTCCAACAAGTTATTCTGAAACGAATCCGACAAAGCCGAAGTGCCATCATTGATTGCCCCAGGAATCAAACGCACAATCGCATCCACCATCAACGCCACGGGCAACTCACCTCCCGTAACTACAAAATCGCCGATAGAAAACTCCTTCGTGATGAGATGTTCGCGAATGCGTTGGTCGATGCCCTTGTAATGCCCACACAAAAAAATCAGGTTTTGCTGCAAGGACAACTCGTTTGCCGTGCTTTGCTCAAAGCGTTCGCCATCGGGAGCCGTAAAAATGACTTCGTCGTATGTGCGTTCGGCTTTCAAAGCACTAATCGCCCTATCCACAGGCTCAATCTGCAACACCATACCCGACGAAAAGCCAAACGCATAATCGTCCACTTTGCGGTATTTATTGGTGGTGTAGTCGCGTAAGTTATGCACATGAATCTCCACCAAGCCCTTCTTTTGGGCACGAGCAATGATAGAGTGCGAAAAAGGACTTTCCAACAATTCAGGGCAAACCGTCAAAATATCAATACGCATACGCAAAACGAATTAAAATCAACAAAACAGGCACGGGGTCGTAGCCCGAACCTCCCCACGGATGACACCGCAAAATGCGTTTTATCCCAAGCCAAGTGCCCTTAAAAATGCCATATTTCAAAACCGCTTCCACCATATATTGGCTGCACGTGGGCGTGTAACGGCACGAGGGTGGGGTGAGGGGCGAGATGCACGACCGATAAAAATACACGGGCAACAAGAAGAGTTTGCGTAATATCGTTTTGGTGCTTTCAGTCATTGTTGATGTCGGTCAGTAGTTGTTTTATGCTTGCTTCGATGGCTGCAAAAGGCAGTTTTTCAGCGGCTTGATATTGGATTTGCAACAGAAACGTCTGTTTCAGTAGGTTTTTGTTGATACGGTACGCTTCTCGCATTCGGCGTTTGAGTAAGTTACGGTCTGTGGCGTGCTTGAATAGGCGTTTGGGGACGTAAATAAGCACTTGGGTCGGGTTATTGGTGGGCAAAGAAAATAGTAAAATGGGCGTTTGGGCAGTGCATTTTCCTTGTTGTCGTACTGTTTTTATCCATTCTCTTTTGCATAAACGTTCCGATTTTGGGAAGGTACAATTCATCATTTCTGTGTTTTTTCTAAAAAGTTTTCAATCGCCGTAAAAATTGATGGACAATCTTTTGTCGGTGCTTTGATTTGCACTTTGTATTTGTAATTTTCCAATGCCTGAATCGTGTTGGTTCCCATCGCAGCAATGACGTATTTTGTGGAAGGCAAACGCGAAAAGTTTTGTTTGAGTGCTGTGGCAGCTGCAGGCGTAAAAATCACCACCATATCGTAGTCAAACGGCTTTTCTTTATCCCATTTGACGTTTATGGAATGGTACATCGTGGCAGGTGTCGTATCAATTTTGTGCTTACTCAGAGCCTCCAATAGTTGCGTGTTGGGACTATCCGAACAAACCAAAAGGCATTTTTCGGGGTGGTTTTGCTGCATAATGGTGATGAGTTCGTCAAAGTTGTGTTGTTCCGAAAAAAATATCTTACGCTTGCGATACTCAATATATTTTTGCAAATAATACGCAATGGCTTCCGACATGCAATAATAATGTGTCGTAATGGGGATTGTCAGCCGTAATTCTTTGGAAAAATGAAAATAATAATCGATCGCCAACGTGGAAGTAAAAATCACCGACGAATAATCCAACAAATTGATGCGTGTTGCCCGAAATTCCGAGACACTTAACGGCTCAATGTGCACCAACGGCACAAAATCCACCTGAACACCATACTGTTTGATGAGGTTTGCAAAAGGATTTTTCCCGGTTGGTTGTGCCTGCGACACAAAAATCTTCTCTATTTTCTTCATATTCAACAACTGAAACAACGACCGCACGAAGGTACATTTTTTTTTGCAAATCACACCAACCTTGTTACGATATTTTTTGCAAAACTATTTTTGAAACAAAAGAAATCGAATCTATTTTTCAGTCAATCAACAAGTTAATTCTTTTAGATGATTTTGCCATGAAAGATTTTGATAAATTGTAAAAAATACTTACCTTCGCAACGTATAACCACTTAAAAATAAAAAATCTATGATTCGTACAACTTTTAATAAATTGAGGAAAGTGAAAGATGCACTTCCAAAAGGCAGTTCAGCAGTTATTGCACAAGAAATCGGCACAATCACGGCTGATGACGTAAGAAACTATTTCAATGGTACGGCAACAACGATTGAACCGGGACCCGATGGTGGCATTGTGGTACTAACCGACACACGCATTTTGGAGATTGCATTACGAATTTCATGGGCTAACACAAATGCAATTTAAAAAATGGCTGCTCGGCTTACTTATTTGCTTTGGAATAAGTAATGTTTATGCCGACCAAACTCAAAGCATAGAACATTTTACCAAAAACCACTCCGAAACAGATTCCGAAAAAGCGGGCTTTGAATGGTCTGTGGATGTGGACATGGTTTCGCACTACCTTTTTAGGGCTGCTTATTGTGGTGGGCTTTCGTTCCAACCCTCTGTAACCCTCTCGTACGGTGGACTTTATGCGAATGCGTGGACCAATGTCGGTGCTACCGATTGGACTTTTTCGGAGTATAATTACGAGTTTGACTTGGCGTTTGGATTTAGTCGCTGGGGCTTTGACCTTTCGTTGATGCTCAATCATTACCAAAAAGGATACGGACTTTTTGACGCAAAACAGACGGCAGAAGAAATCAATTCGGGCGTGGGAAATACGGCAGAGTTGTGCTTGGAATACACGTTTCCAAAGATTCCGTTGAGCCTATTTTGGGGAACATATATATATGGTGCTGACGGTTATTCCCGCTCCAAGAAAGGTCCTGAACCCGAAGATGATGACGATGTAAAGCGGGCTTATTCCACGTTTATTCAGGTGGGATACGAGTTCGAATTGCCGCAGGAGATAGCCTTGGAAACCAAGGTAGCAATCACGCCATGGAAGAGCTTTTACACCAACTATGAAGGAAATTTTGCTTGTGCCTACATTGGTTTGTTGCTGTCGCGTACGTGGGAGTTGAATGACCATGTTTCGTTGTGTCCCAACTTGGAGGTGTGTTTAAATCCCTACAAAGTGGACAAGTACAATGTGGTGCGTGAGATAGAGAATCGTGCTGACCAGCGTTTCCATTGTGTGGTTGGGCTGAGTTTGAGTATTTACTAATCGTTTTCTAAATCTTTTTGCTATGAAAAAAAGCGTTTTTACGTTTTTGTTTTTTTGTTGTACAACTTTGTTTGCACAGTATCGCGTGCCGTTGCACGAGGGTTCTACGGGGAGCAAGTATGTGGTGGGGTATGTCAATGGCATTGAAGTCGTTTTTACCTTTGATACAGGTTGCTCGTCGCTGGCTATCAATGCCAACATTTTCAATAAATTGGTGCAAAATGGGTCGGTGAATCGTGCCGACTTATCCCAACCTATTCCGTCAATTATGGCGAACGGCTATATGCACAATGTTCGCACGTTTCCCATCAAGGAGTTGAAGTTGGGCGACTATACATTTTATGATGTTGTAGCGAATGTGGGAACGGACGATGAAAAAAATGCTCCTCCTCTGTTGGGGCAATCGGTGCTGATGCTCATGGAAAGTTACACGATAAAGGGCGATTATATTGAGTTTACGCCCAAACCACGTGCCGAACAAAAGGCGTTGTGCATTGCCGAGCGGTATGACCAAGACAAGTCCAAAGCACAGGGAATAGTGGATTTACTCACGCCGTTGTACAAGCAAAATAAGTTATCGTACAAGTTTTTGTACACGTATGCGTTGGCACTTTCGGATGCAAAACAATACCGTCAAGCCATCGAATGTTACGAAAAAGTGGTTGCAAAAACGTCTTATGATGCACCTGAATTGCTGATTTATAACTTGAATTTTGCCAAGATGGAACTCGCCAATGAGTTGTACGAAGCCCAAAAATACACGGAGGCGTTGGAGGCGTATGAGGTGTTGGCAGAGGCGTTTAAAAAAGATAAATCGTTGGCTTCGCTGTACGAGTATGTGATATATTCGATTTGCTACACGTATTTGCAGATGGACGACTTCGAAAAGGCTCGCATTTATGGCAACGAGTACATCAATATGAAACTCAAGCCGTTTGGTATCACGATGGCTTCGTTGCAAAAAACGTCTGTCAAAGCCGAGCCGCAAGTGGGTGAGTTGCTCAAAACGTATTCGCAATTTTACGATGCCCAAAACGACACCAAAAATGCAGAAAAGTACAAACGAATGGCTATCAATGCAGGGTATAAGGCAAAGTAAGGAATAGATTGGAATATGCAATTTAGAAGTGCTAATTTTAAACTCGTTAGCAGATTTTTTTGCACATTTAGTTCTTTTTCAAACCAAATCATAGATTTTTGGCAGAATCGTTTCGGGAGCGAATATAGCGGTTCGTTGGGTGGATTGGGAGGCGTAATGAGCAAGCAGTTCGGGGTGCGTGATGAGGTCTTTGATGGCTTGAACAAGGGCTTGAAGAGTGGGTTTAATCGTCATTCCGTAGGTCGTGTTTTCCAGGAGTTCGGCGGTTCCATCGGTATGAAAAGCCACAATCGGTTTGCCCAAGCACATCGCCTCGCAAATCGACACAGGAAAGCCCTCCACTGAAGACGTATTGACCATCAAATCGGCTTGTGCAATGTAATAATACGGCTCTTTGACGAAGCCAAACAGTTGAATATACACCCCTAATTGTAGTTTGCAAATCAGTTCTTCCAACGGCTTGTGTAGCGGTCCTTCCCCCAAAATCCACACTTGCACAGGAAAACCCTCGTTGTGCAGTTGACTTGCAGCGAGGATGATTTTTTCGAACCCTTTTTCCTTCACCAAACGCCCTACACACACGATAGTAAACGGTTTTTGGCGGATCGATGGGTGTTGCCGTGCTTTGCTTTGGATGGTCGTAATCGGAATCAAATTGTGAATGACTTCAATTTTTTCGTGCGAAATGCCACTATTTAGTTGCAAAAAATACTTTTTCACAGCGTTGGAAACACAGACAATTTTCTGCATAGCGAGATACGTTTTTTGCTCATCTTGCTGGTAAAAATACGCTTTCGACCACGTATTATGTACCAAATCCGTATGCACCCACGTGATGTTATTTTTGGAAAAAGGGAGCAAAAAGCGATGATAAAGCATACTCGGTCCTTCGCAAAACGAAATGATGGTGTCAAAATGCGTGTGCTTTTTGTGACGAATGTAGCGTTTTAGTGGTGCATCAATCCCAAAACGTTGATACAAGCGGAACAAAAGCCGTTTTGCCTGCAACTGCCAATAGGTTTCAAAAAGCACAACTGTGGAAACATTCTGCGGTAAATCATTGATATACACGCCGTTAGGTATGCCAATAAGTAGCGTTACTTGGTAGTGGTCATAATCAAATGCCTGCAAAATATCCACCAGCACTCGCTCGGCACCACCTCCAAACAGGTTGTCAATGATGAAAAGTACGCTTTTTTTATGCATTGCTTTGCAGATAAGTGTTGATGCAGGTTTGTGTGTCGCCCAAATAGCCAATTTGTCCGTTTTGGAGCCATAGGCAACGTGTGCAAAGTTGGGAAATCATGTCCATGTTGTGGCTCACAAAAATGATAGTTTTGCTCTTATCTTGGGCGATTTGCTGGATTTTTTGCATGGCTTTTTTCTGGAAAGCGGCATCACCCACGGCAAGCACCTCGTCAATAATCAAAATATCCGTATCCAAATGCACCGCTACCGCAAAGCCCAACCGCACCACCATGCCACTTGAATAGCGTTTGAGTGGGGTGTCCAAAAACTCCTCGCACTCCGAAAATGCCACAATATCGTCCAATTTACGGCTTATTTCGGCTTTGCTCATACCCAAAATCGTGCCGTTGAGGTAGATATTTTCGCGTCCCGTCATGTCGTTATGAAAGCCTGTTCCCACCTCCAACAACGACGCCATTCGCCCTCGCATACGAATAATGCCTTCGGTAGGCGTGGTGATTTTGCTCATCAGTTTGAGCAACGTGGATTTTCCGTGCCCGTTTTTGCCGATAATGCCCAGCACTTCGCCTTGTTCGATTTGCAACGAAATATCCCGCAAAGCCCAAATGCAGTTTTCGGTGGCGTTTGTGGGTTCGCGATGGCTGATTTTTTGCCACCAATGCCGTAAATCTTCGCGAAACTTGCCCGAATTGGTAACTCCCAAGCGGTATAATTTGCTAATATGTTCAAATTCAATGGCTACCATTTCGTGTATTGTTGTTCTATTTTTTCGATTTCTTGTATGTCGTGGGGCGACAAAGAATCACTTTTATCGCATAGGTTTGGGACAAAAAACGCTTCCAAATCGTGTATAGAATGAATATTCGGAAGCAAATCTTTGAGGTTGCAAACGCGTTGTCGCACCGATTGAATGCTGTGCTTTTGAAGCTTTTCAGCAGAGGGTTTGAGGGCATTGGTCAACCTATCCAAATTGACATTATATAATAATGTGCCATGCACGATGGTTGCATTCGGCAGCGACCAACACGCATTGCCCGAAACTTTTTGCTCATCTACCAAAATGTCGTTGTTAGAGGTTGTGGCAGTGGGCAGTCCCAAGCGTTGTAGTTGGTTGGCGATGGTTTGCAAATAGTTTTGAAAAACCTCTTTGCTGTGTGTGTCAGGCGAAATCAACGAAATCATCAGATTGCCATCATCAGCATACACGCAACCGCCACCGCTATGACGCTGAAAAATATGGATATGATGCTCTTGGCAGTAGGGTAAATTGATTTCTTGTTCGGCGATTTGGTGTTTGCCAAAAATCACCGTAGGAGCCACTGACCAAAGCAACAAAACATCTTCCTCCAATACGATTTGCCGAGCGATGTACTCTTCTGCGGACAAATAAAAGGACAGCAAGCGGTCGTTGGGTAGGGCAATGAATTTCATACTACAATAGATTTTTTTCTTGCAAATCTTGTAAAATGGCTTCCACAGTGTTCATATCTTGAATCAGCACATCACGCCCTTTTGCTCCTCGGTTAGGTCCAACGATTCCCGTGCGTTCCAATTGGTCGGTCAGACGTCCCGCACGATTGTAACCTATATCAAACGTCCTTTGCAATTTGGACGTAGAACCTTCTTGGTTAGACACCACGTAGCGTGCCACTTCTGCAAATAAACTATCCAATTTCTTGATGTCGCTCGTATCGTTTTTGCCCTCTTCTTTGGCACCTTCGTAAATCGGCAACGGGAAAGGTGTGGTGTAACCTTGCTGGTTGTTGATAAATTGTACGATATTTTCCACTTCGGGCGTGTCCACAAACGCACACTGAATCCGTTCCATATTACCTCCACCCGAATACAGCATATCACCTTTTCCGATGAGTTGGTCGGCACCTTTCGTATCCAAAACAGTACGTGAATCAATGACAGACTGGGTGCGGAAGGCAATTCGCGAAGGGATGTTAGCTTTAATCGTTCCTGTAACGATCTTCACATCGGGTCGTTGGGTCGCCAAAATCATGTGCATACCCACTGCACGAGCCTTTTGTGCAATACGCTGAATCGGTCGTTCCACCTCCTTGCCCGCTTGCATAATAAAATCGCCATACTCGTCAATAATAATCACCAAATAGGGCATAAAATGGTGGAACAAAACTTCGTTCGTAACTTGGTTGGTTACCTCTTTGGTCGGATTAAGTTTGCGTTCAATGAACTTCTGGTTGTACTCTTCCAAGTTCCGCACGCTCGCATCCATCAACAGCGTGTAGCGATTTTCCATCTCAATCACCAACGAATTAAGCGTATTGATGACTTTTTGGCAATCGGTAATGATGATTTCGTTGTCTTCTTGGTTCGGCATCGCAGCCATATAATGCTTTATCAACGGCTTGTATATGCTGAATTCGACCATTTTGGGGTCAACCAAAACGAATTTGAGTTCCGAAGGATGTTTTTTGTACAAAAGCGAGGTAATGATGGCATTCAGACCAACCGATTTACCTTGTCCCGTCGCACCAGCCACCAGCAAATGGGGCGTTTTTGCCAAGTCAAACATAAACACTTCGTTCGTAATCGTGCGACCTATCGCAACAGGAAGACGCATTTTTTGTTCCTCTTGGAAGCGTTTGGAAGCCAACACGGAGTGCATCGAAACGATTTGTGGCTTTTCGTTAGGAACCTCAATGCCGACCGTCCCTTTGCCAGGCATCGGAGCAATGATACGAATGCCCATCGCCGAAAGCGACAACATTATATCGTTTTCCAAACCTTGAATCTTCGCAATTTTTACGCCCGCTTTCGGAATCACCTCGTACAGCGTAACCGTCGGACCAATCGTGGCTTTGATAGAATCTATCTCCACGCCATAGTTTCGCAACGTTTCCACAATCCGATTGGCGTTGGCTTGTTGCTCTTCTTTGTTGATAATCGGCATGGTTTCGTTGTCGTACACTTTGAGCAAATCCAAACTCGGGAATTGGTAAAATTCCAAGTCTTTACGCGGGTCATAGGGACCTAAATTGGTTAAACCGTTTTCTAAATTCTCTTCAACGATTTCCACGTCTTGAGGTTGATTGATGGTGAGTTTTTGCTCTTCGGTTTCCTCTTCAACTGGTGGATTTTCGTCTGTTGGTGTGATATTTTCTTCTTTTTCAATGACCGATTCACTTTCGATAATTTCATTTTCAACCTCTTCTTGTGCAGAAGAAACGATTTCAAGTGTTGGAGTAGGAGCGTCATTGGGTTGCACTGTGGTTTCTGGTTCATCAGAGCCTTGAATCTCCAAATCAATACTATTTATTACGTCCGTTTCAGTATTTTCAGTAGGTTGTGTCGGCTCTTCCATTTCGTTTTCAGGCTCAACAGGATCGGTTTCTTTCGTTTCTTTTTCTTTTTCCTGTTCTTGTTGGCGTTGCATACGTTTTTCTTTCAAGGCAATAAAACCTTGTTGAATGCTCTTTTTAAGCCATAATCCTGCACGATAAAAGAACACAATCGTCCGTTCATCAATACAAATTAAAAAAACAAAAAGGGTCGCAAAAAGCACAAAAACAGTCCCGATAACGTGAATATACGAAATCGCATATTGAATCACCATATCGCCCAAATTACCTCCCAAACGGAAGAAAAGCGATAGATTGAAAACGTTTTGAACAAACGCCAAAGCCAAACTTCCCCACAACAAAATGAACAAATATGTAAACAACACTCGCCACTTATGAATGCGAATGATACCCATCCAACGCAACGAAAAAATAAACGAGAGAATGTACAAAAACAACACTGCCAACCCGCAGAACTTATTCACCAACAAATAGGTTGCAATCGCACCTGGCAAGCCCGTGATGTTGTCTATATTTTCACGCAAAATCTTACGTTCCGAAGACGAACGCTCCAAAATAGAGAAATCGTCGGCTCCCGTAGAGAAAAAACTGATGTAAGCAATGAATAAATAAACGGTTATAAACGCCAAAAGCAGACCAACAATAAAGCGAAATTTATCACTTTTTATGAAAGCCATAAAATCACCCCACGCCGTGTGTTCTGAAACTACCTTAATTTGAGCATCATTATAACGCTCACCTGCTGGTTGCGATGTTCTTCGAGCCATAAATAATCTTAAAGTTTAGGTTTTTAGTTCATATTTGCCACAAAGATACGCTAATTTTTGCGGAAAAAATAATTTTTGTTGTAAAATGCAGAAAAATTTATACCTTCGTCCGATAGTTAGGATTATGGCAATAGAAATAAAAAAAGTACAGAGTTCTGCCGATTTACGGCGTTTTATTCGTTTCGCAAATCAACTTTATGCGGATTCGCCTTTTTATTGTCCGCCCTTGTTTATAGACGAGTTGCAAACGTTCAATAAAAAGAAAAATCCCTCGCTGGAATTTTGTGATTTTCAGTGTTTTTTGGCGTATAAAAATGGCGAAATTGTGGGGAGAATTTGTGCGTTAATCAATCCTGTTGCAAATGAACATTGGAATTGTAAAAAAGTGCGTTTTGGTTGGGCAGATTTTGTAGATGATTTGGAGGTGAGCAAAGCCCTCTTTGATGCCGTAAAAGAGTGGGGGAAAGAGCGTGGGATGGAGCAGATGAACGGTCCCGTTGGCTTTACGGATTTTGACCATCAAGGGTTGTTATTGGAAGGGTTTGAATATGTCTGTCCGATGGCTTCCTTGTACAATTATCCCTACTATCAGAAGCATTTTGAGACGTATGGTTTGACCAAAGAAGCCGATTGGGTGGAATACCTCGTGAAAACTCCGACCGAAGTTCCCGAACGTTTGGCACGCATCAGCGAGATTTCCAAAACACGCTACAAACTGCACGTGGTAAAGGATATGCCGAGAAAAGAAATCATCAAACGGTACGGCGAACAGGCTATCAATACAATTGACACAGCCTATTCGGTGCTGTATAACTACCAACCTTTGACCAAAAAGCAAAAAGAATACTACGTAAATATGTACTTTCCGCTGCTAAATTTTGATTTTTGCACGTTTGTGGTCAACGAAAAAGACGAAGTTGTTGGAGCGGGTGTCGGTATGCCAGATATTACGAAGGCATTGCAAAAATGTCAAGGGAAGTTGTTTCCGTTTGGTTGGTATCACATCCTTAAAGCGTTGAAAGCCAAGCGATTTACGCATTTTAATTTGCTTTTAATTGCCGTTCGACCCGATTATCGAAACACGGGTGTGGATGCGATTTTCTTTGCCGAACAAATTCCTATGGCGTTGAAATATGGTATGCAAACCACCGAAACGACCGCGATTTTGGAAACCAACAATAGTAATCGTGCTAATTGGGAACGCTTTGAATACACAATACACAAACGTAGAAGAGCATATATTAAAGATTTAAATTCATAAAATATGGTAATTGGAACAAATATCTATTGGGCATTATTTATAATCATTACGTTGGCAAGTTGGATAGCCTCTTCAGCGGTTAATCACCGATTTGAGCGATATGCCAAGGTGCCTGTGCGTTTAACGGGGAAGGAAGTGGCAGAGAAAATGTTGCGGGAACACGGTATCGATGACGTGCAAGTTACCTGCACAAGCGGTCATTTAACCGACCATTATAACCCTGTAACAAAGACCATTAACCTGTCGGAGTCGGTTTACAGCAGTGCCTCTATCGCAGCAGCAGCGGTTGCAGCACACGAATGCGGTCATGCTGTGCAACACGCTCACGAATATGCACCACTTAAAATGCGTTCGGCACTCGTTCCAGCCGTGCAGTTTGCGAGCAGTTGGCTTACGTGGGTGATTTTGGGAGGTATCTTGTTGGTGGGTGTTTTTCCTTATTTGCTGATGTTTGGCATTGGACTTTTTGGCATAACCACCCTGTTTTCTTTCGTAACGTTGCCTGTGGAAATAGACGCAAGTCGCAGGGCTATTTCTTGGTTGGAAGAATCGGGCATAACGACTCGTGAGACGAATGAAATGGCAGTTTCAGCCCTTAAAAGTGCCGCTTGGACGTATGTTGTGGCAGCACTCTCGTCGTTGGCAACGTTGGTGTATTATATAATGATATTGTTGGATAGACGATAAACAAATGGCTCTGTAGCTCAGTTGAATAGAGCGTCAGATTCCGGTTCTGAAGGTCCTGGGTTTGAGCCCCAGCAGGGTCACTAAAATTTTGTAAAAAGGGAACGAATGGCTTAAAATGCTCATTCGTTTTTGTTTTTTGGGGATAAAGCCACTTGGATAAATAGGTTGGAACAAAATTTAGACGCACAAAAAATAATAATTTTGCATACTTTATAAATTTTTGTTATCTTTGCGGGAGTATAAAATGGATTTTGTGATATGGCAGATGGATATTTAGAACGCAAAGCCGAAGAACACGAAAAACAAAGAGCAGAACAACAGAAAAAAAAGAAATATGGTTGAAAAATTGCAAATGACCCTCAGGGATAATAGTGTCGCACGTTGGATAGTGCTTGTGTTAGTGGCTTCTATGATGTTTTTTGGCTATCTTTTTATGGACGTGATGTCGCCGATGAAAAGTTTGGTGGAAAACGCGTATGGTTGGTCGTCGAGTAATTATGGAACGTATGCCGCAGGCGAATATATCCTCAATGTGTTTGGTTTTTTGATTTTGGCAGGTATCATTTTGGACAAGATGGGCGTTCGTTTTACGGGACTTTTGTCGGCTGGTTTGATGGTGATAGGGGCTATTATTAAGTACGTTGGCGTAAGTGAATGGTTGGATGCAAACAACATAGAATGGCTCAATAGTTGGTGGGTTACGATGCCCGGTTCAGCCAAGTTAGCGGCTTTTGGTTTTATGATTTTTGGTTGTGGGTGCGAGATGGCAGGCACAACGGTCAGTAAGGTTTTAGCCAAGTGGTTTAAGGGCAAAGAGATGGCTTTGGCGATGGGTTTGGAGATGGCGATTGCACGATTGGGAGTCTTCGTGGCGATGTGGATTGTGCCTCTAATTTCTGCAAAATATGCTGTGAATGAGGTTAATTCGGTTGTGGCACCGATTGCTTTTTGCTCGTGTTTGTTGGTAATTGGTCTTATCAACTTTTTTGTTTTTACGATAATGGATACGAAGTTTGATAAGCAGTTGCAAGCGATTGGCGAGATGTCGGACGGAACGAGCGAAGAAGACGAGTTTCATGTATCCGATTTGGGTGCCATTTTCAAGAGTAAAATGTTCTGGTTAGTGGCTTTGTTGTGCGTTTTGTACTACTCTGCCATTTTTCCATTTCAAAAATATGCTCCAAATTTCTTGGAAACCACTTTGCAAATCAGTAGCGACACAGCGGCACATTTGTTCAGTTGGTTCCCTATTTTAGCGATGATTTTGACGCCATTTTTGGGTGCCTTTTTGGATTTTAAGGGCAAAGGAGCAACTATGTTGATGGTTGGAGCGGTGGTGATGGTGGCTTGCCATTTATCGTTTGCGTTTTTGTTGCCAATTTTCCCGAGTAAAGTGTTTGCGTTAGCGATAATTTTGATTTTAGGTGTGAGTTTTTCGCTTGTGCCAGCGGCTTTGTGGCCGAGTGTGCCGAAAATTATTGACGAAAAAGTGCTCGGTTCGGCGTATTGTTTGATTTTTTGGATACAGAACGTGGGACTATGTTTAGTGCCGTTGCTTATAGGTTTGTTGCTTGAAAAAACGGGAGGTTATCGGGTGCCGATGATTGTATTTTCGATTTTTGGTATCTTGGCTTTCATTTTTTCAATTTATTTGAAACGTGAGGACGTGAAAAATGGCTATGGATTGGAACTTCCTAATAAAAAATAAAAAGTCATTATCTGTTACGACAGACACTCGCACGTTGAACGCAGGAGATGTTTTTTTTGCCTTATACGGTGAAAATTTTGACGGGAATACGTTCGTGGCAGACGCACTAAAAAAGGGAGTTTCGTTGGTGGTGATGGACGACAAAGCACAGTTTGAACAATTAGAAAGCGAGCAAAAAAGCAAGTGTGTTGTGGTGGAAAATTCGTTGTTGGCTTTGCAGGATTTAGCAAACAAGTGGCGTAAAATGTTGTCTATCAAAGTGTTAGCCATCACAGGAACCAACGGCAAAACGACTACAAAAGAGTTGATTACGACTGTTTTGAAGACAAAATACAGAGTGTGTGCAACGCAAGGCAACTTGAACAACGAAATAGGCGTTCCACTTACCTTGCTAAAAATGACTGCTGAAGACGATATTGCGATAGTTGAGATGGGGGCTTCGCATCCAGGTGATATAAAAGAGTTGGCAGAAATTGCAGAGCCTGATTGTGGTTTGATTACGAATGTTGGGATAGCACATATTGCGGGATTTGGCTCTTTTGAAGGCGTGATGCAGACGAAAAAGGAGTTGTACGATTATCTGAAAATGCACGATGGGTTTGTTTTTCGCAATGCGGATAATCAGTACCTGACGACGATGGCTGGCGACTTGAAATCTATCACGTATAGAACAGGGAAAATGCTTGAAAATACACACTTGATTGGCAGTTATAATGCGGAAAATGTGTCGGCAGCGATATGTGTGGGTGAGTATTTTGGCATTGAAAAAGTGGCTGCAATAGAGGCGATTCGGGGATATGTTCCGCACAATAATCGTTCTATGTTGCTACAAACACAACACAACACGGTTATCATGGATGCGTACAATGCTAATCCGAGTTCGATGGTGGTGGCTTTGAATGACTTTGATGGCGACACGTATATTTTGGGTTCGATGCAGGAGTTGGGGACGTACAGCCAAACGGCACACCAGAATTTGGTGAATAGTTTGAACGAAAGAAGAGCGGATAACGTGTTTTTGGTAGGTGAGGAGTTCGAACAAACCACGGCAACGTATCCGATTTTTAGGACGGTTGAAGAATTAGAGGACTTTTTGCAAAAAAATCCATTGAAAAATCGGAAAATTTTGGTGAAAGGTTCGAGAAAAAATAAATTGGAAAATATAATAAATAACTTATAAAAATATGAGTGGTAATAGAAATACAAGTGTGGTGATTTTGACTCTTTTAGTCCTTCTGCTTATTGTTGGGTTGGGATTGTTGATTGTTCGGAATATCCATCAGAAGAAATCAATGAACAAGCTTATTGAGCAAATGCAGTTCGAAAAAGACCAATTAGAGAAAGATTTTTCGGATTTAGAGATACAATTTGCGGAAGTTCAAGGTCTTAAGATAGAAAATGATTCCTTGGCCGATTTGATTGCAAGAGAACAGCAACACGTGCAAGATTTATTGGAAGAATTACGTACAACCAAAGCGACGAATGCCCGAAAAATTGCTGAATTGAAGAAAGAACTATCTTCGGTTCGTGGTTTGTTGCAAGAATATGTTCGCCAAATAGATCAATTAAAGGTAGCCAATGCGGCCTTGACCGAAGAAAACGAAACGGTTAAACAACGCATGAAAGATGTTTCAGACTATGCCAATGAGTTGGGCAAAAAGAACGAGGAACTGACGACTATTGTGCACAGAGCGGCTCGCTTAGAAGTGGAGCAAATATCGGTCGTAAAACTGAATAAAAAAGGGCGTAAAACCTCGTTGCCTTCGCAGGTAGCAAAGTTGGAATTTGATTATACCATTAAGAAAAATATAACGACTACACCTGGTGTGAAAGCCCTTTACATTCAAATTAAAGACTCGAAAGGAACCATTTTCTTAACCGCAAACTCTGGCAAATTTGAATATGAAGGCCAAGCACTTGACTATACCCTGATGAAGGAGTTTGAATATGCGGGCGAAAAGTTGCAAGATTCGGTATATTGGACGTTGGATAAGCGTTTAGAGCCCGAGAAGTATTCGGTAAATTTCTTTGTTGAAGGTTCGTTGGTGGGTAGTTTTGATTTTGAAATAAAAAGGTAAGAATACGTAAAAATGAAGTTTTTTTATATTGTATATCAATACTTTATCGTTTTTCCAATTCTGTTGGTGATTACCTTTTTTACGGCACTTATGACGATTTTGTTTACGGCGTGGAAAAATAGTGCTTTTATTGTTGGTATGCAATGTTTTTGGGCTCGTTGCTTTTACTATTTGTGCTTTATTCCAGTCGAAGTAACGGGAAAAGAGAATCTCCAAGAAGGTCAATCGTACGTTTTTGTGTGCAATCACCAATCTATTTACGACATTTTTGTGATTTATGGTTGGTTGCCGGTCGTCTTTAAGTGGATTTTGAAACAAGAGTTACGCAAGATACCGTTTGTGGGTGTGGCGTGCGAAAAAGCAGGACACATATTTTTAGATAGGTCAAATGCTCGGAAGGCCTTCCAGAGTGTGGAAACCGCTAAACAGACTTTGCAAAATGGCGTTTGTGTGGTTATTTTCCCCGAAGGAACACGCACCTCTGACGGTCAAGTTGCACCTTTTCGGCACGGAGCGTTCAAGATGGCGTTTGATTTGGACTTGCCCATTGTACCCCTTTCGCTGAATGGTTGCTACGAGTTGATGAATCGCCATCAAAGATACCTCACGTGGCATAGGGTGAAGTTGCATATTGATAAACCTATTTATTTGACCGAAGAGGATAAAGAAAATCGTGCTGAAACGATAGAAAAAATACGAAATATAGTGATAAAAAATATATAATAATTTAAAGTTAAATCTTAATACAATGTCAGACAAAAAATTACACTGGTTGAAGGACTTCCCAAAGGTCTCAACCAAGCAATGGAAAGACAAAATCATCACTGACTTGAAAGGTGCTGATTTTGACAAGAAACTCGTTTGGAAAACAGACGAAGGTTTTGCAGTACAGCCTTTTTATCGCGAAGAAGATTTGAAAGGCATAAAAACACCGCTGAGTGCCCCGGGACAATTCCCTTATGTGCGTGGCACGAAAGAAAACAACGAATGGGCAATCCGTCAAAACATCTCGGTTGCAAGTACGCGTGAGGCTCGCAAAGCCAACGCAAAGGCACTTGATATTTTGAACAAAGGCATCACGTCCATCGGTTTTTGTATTTGTGCAGAAAAAGTGAACTACAATTTCCTCAAAAATTTGTTGCAAGGTATTCATGCTGAGGCAGTTGCTCTGAATTTCTGCATTTCTGCTTGCCAAGCCGTTGATTTTGCGGGTGCGTTGGCGAGATACTTCAAACGTGAAAAATACGATTTGAAGAAGATTCACGGCTCGCTTGATTTGGATCCCATGCGTAATATGCTTTTGAAAGGCAAGAAAATTGCACGCGAAGAGATTTCTCAAAAGTTGGTTGAGGTGGTTAAAAAACTCAAATCGTTGCCTAATTTCCGTGCTGTTTGTGTGAATAGTGTTGTGTTGAACAATGCTGGTGCTTATTGCGTTTCGGAGTTGGCTTACGCTTTGGCTTGGGGTGCTGAATACCTCACTATCCTCACGGATGCAGGCGTTTCTCCACATCTTGCAGCACAATCAATCCGTTTCAATATGGGTATTGGTGGCAACTATTTTATGGAAATTGCTAAGTTCCGTGCTGGACGGTTGTTGTGGGCTAAAATCGTAGAGGCTTACAAAAATCCAACGTTTACTTCGGCATTGAAAGAAGCCGCTAAAATGAACGTTTCGGCTCAAACAAGTCGCTTCAATATGACGGTTTTTGATGCTTATGTTAACTTGCTTCGTACGCAAACCGAAACGATGTCGGCTGTTATTGCGGGTGTAGACGAAGTTACGGTTACGCCTTTTGATGCAACCTACGAAAATCCGACCGAATTTGCAGAAAGAATCGCACGTAACCAACAACTTTTGCTCAAAGAAGAATCGCATTTTGACAAGATTGTTGACCCCGCTGCTGGTTCTTACTACATCGAAAACCTCACCAAAGCCATCGTTGAGAACGCGTGGAAAGAGTTTTTGAGCATACAAGAAAAAGGTGGTGTTTATCAAATGATTGTAACCAACCAATTACAAGACGCTGTGGCAGCCAACTTGAAAGAGCGTTTGAGCAATGTAGCAAAACGTAAAGAAGTGTTGTTGGGTTCGAATCAATTCCCTAACTTCACCGAAAAAGTGGCTAAGAAGATTAAACTCAACGGAAAAACGCAGTGCTGTTCTTGCAGTTGCGAAAACGCAGAATTGAAGACCTTGCCCGTTGCTCGTGCAGCTGAAGAGTTTGAACAATTACGTTTGGCAACCGAAAATGCTAAGAAACAACCAGTTGCATTTATGCTTACGATTGGTAACTTGGCAATGCGTATCGCTCGTGCTCAGTTCTCTTGCAATTTCCTCGCTTGTGCTGGCTACAAAGTGGTAGATAACAATGGTTTCAAGACCGTTAAAGATGGTATCAAAGCCGCTAAGAGAGCCAAAGCAGACGTTGTCGTTTTGTGTTCAAGTGATGACGAATATGCTACGTTTGCACCAGAAGCATTTGAATTGCTCAAAAAAGAGGAAGGATTTAATCCTATCTACATCGTCGCTGGTGCTCCCGCATGTATGGAAGATTTGCAAAAAGCAGGCATTCAGAACTTCATCCATGTGCGTAGCAATGTATTAGAAACACTCAAATCGTTTAACCAACAATTACTTGATAAATAATTATGAAACCAAATTTTAAGGAAATAGATATTGCAAAAATTGCTAACTCCAAAGTAAAAGGTAGCAATGAAAAGAATTGGCAAACGCCTGAATTGATAGACGTTAAGCCCATCTATACAAAAGAAGATTTAGCAGGAATGGAGCATCTGAACTATGCTTCGGGTCTTCCTCCATTTTTGCGTGGTCCGTACAGTGGCATGTATCCAATGCGTCCTTGGACGATTCGTCAGTACGCTGGTTTCTCCACAGCACAAGAGTCCAACGCTTTCTATCGCCGTAACTTGGCAAGTGGTCAGAAAGGTTTGTCGGTGGCTTTTGACTTACCAACACACCGTGGCTACAATGCTGATAATCCACGTGTGGTAGGTGATGTCGGAAAAGCAGGTGTGAGCATTTGTTCGTTGGAAGATATGAAGGTTTTGTTTGATGGAATTCCATTGAATAAGATGTCTGTGAGTATGACGATGAACGGTGCTGTGTTGCCTATCTTGGCTTTTTACATCAACGCTGGTTTGGAGCAAGGTGCTAAGTTGGAAGAAATGGCAGGTACGATTCAAAATGATATTCTCAAGGAGTTTATGGTGCGTAATACGTACATTTATCCACCAAAATTCTCTATGAAAATTATCGCTGATATTTTTGAATATACCAGTAAAAATATGCCGAAATTCAACTCTATCTCTATCTCGGGTTACCACATGCAAGAGGCTGGTGCAACGGCTGATATTGAGTTGGCTTACACGTTGGCTGACGGTATGGAGTACTTGCGTGCAGGTGTGAATGCTGGTATGTCGGTGGATACGTTCGCTCCACGTTTGAGCTTCTTCTGGGCTATCGGTATGAACCACTTCATGGAGATTGCAAAGATGCGTGCTGGACGTATGTTGTGGGCTAAAATTGTGAAGTCGTTTGGTGCTAAGAATCCAAAATCAATGGCTTTGCGTACCCACTGCCAAACATCTGGTTGGTCGCTCACCGAGCAAGACCCTTACAACAACGTTGGACGTACTTGCATCGAGGCTATGGGTGCCGCTTTGGGACACACACAATCCTTGCACACCAACGCTTTGGACGAGGCTATTGCATTGCCAACTGACTTCTCGGCTCGTATCGCTCGTAATACCCAGATTTACATCCAAGAAGAGACAAAAGTATGTAAAGAAATTGATCCTTGGGCTGGTAGTTATTACATCGAAACCCTCACGAACGAGTTGGCAAACAAAGCATGGGCTCATATCCAAGAAATCGAAGAGTTGGGTGGTATGGCAGCCGCTATCGAGACGGGTATTCCAAAGATGCGTATCGAAGAAGCTGCTGCAAGAACGCAAGCACGTATCGACTCGGGCGAGCAAAAAATCATAGGTGTAAACGAGCATCGTTTGGCACAAGAAGACCCAATCGACATCTTGGAAGTGGATAATACCGCTGTTCGTTTGGAACAAGAGGCACGTTTGAAAGAATTGCGTGCTAATCGTGACGAAAAAGCAGTACAAGAGTCGCTTAAAGCAATCACCGCTTGTGTGCAAGAGTGGGCAGATGGTAAAAAATCTAAAAACAACTTGCTTGATTTGGCGGTTAAAGCGTCTAAATTACGTGCATCGTTGGGTGAAATATCCGACGCATGCGAGGCAGTAGTAGGAAGATATAAAGCAACAATTAAAACTATTTCAGGAGTGTACGCAGCAGGAACAAAGAATGATTCTGATTTCGTAAAGGCACAACAGCTTACGGCAGAATTTGCAAAGAAAGAGGGTAGACAACCTCGTATTATGGTGGCAAAGATGGGACAAGACGGTCACGACCGTGGTGCCAAAGTAGTTGCAACAGGATATGCCGATTGTGGCTTTGACGTGGATATGGGACCATTGTTCCAAACCCCAGCAGAAGCCGCTAAACAAGCCGTTGAAAACGACGTGCATGTGTTGGGTGTTTCCTCTTTGGCAGCAGGACACAAGACACTTGTTCCACAAGTTATTGAGGAGTTGAAGAAACTTGGTAGACCTGATATTATGGTTATTGCTGGTGGCGTTATCCCAGCCCAAGATTACGAATTCCTTTACAAAGCAGGCGTTGCTGCTATCTTTGGTCCTGGTTCAAGTGTTGCAAAATCCGCTTGTACCATTATGGAATTATTGATGAAGTAATTTACTCGTATTTCTGACAAACTCACCCACTGGAGGATTTGATTCGTCTGGTGGGTGTGTTGTTAAACATTGTAACTATGAAAGTTTTATTGATTAACGGAAGCCCACGAAAAGCGGGAAATACGTTTGTTGCACTGTCGGAAGTGGCAAAAACGTTGGAAACACAAGGCATAGAGACCGAAATGGTACAAATTGGGGTTAAACCCGTTCGTGGCTGTATTGCGTGTATGCAGTGCAAAACGAAGCAGTTAGGTCAATGCGTTTTTGATGATGACATTTGCAATCGTATTGTAGAAAAGATGGCTACTGCAGACGCTTTGGTGGTAGGTACACCCGTGTACTATGGTCAGCCCAACGGCACAGTGCTGTGTTTGATGCAACGTATGTTTTATTCGGCGAGTGATAAACTGCAAAATAAACCTGCTGCAGCCGTTTGTATCTGTCGGCGAGGTGGGGCAACGGCGGCTTTTCAAACGATAAATATGCCCTTTCAGATGACGAATATGCCACTCGTAACGTCGCAGTATTGGAATATCGTGTATGGACGCGAGGAAGGGCAGGCGAGTTTAGATGCCGAAGGTATGCAAACTATGCGGACTTTGGCGAATAATATGGCTTGGTTGTTGAAGAAAATTCACCAAGATGGGCAACCCGATTATCCCCAACGCGAGCCATGGCAACCTACAAATTTTATTAAATAACTTATAAAAACGCTTATGAAAAGATTGATTTTAGGATTATTAGCCGTTGCGACCGTGTCGTGTCTGTCGGCAGAGAGTGTTTATGATTTCAAGGTAAAAAACGCACAAGGAAAAGAGGTCGCATTGTCGGAGTATAAAGGCAAAGTGATGCTGATTGTCAATACGGCGACTCGCTGTGGTTTTACGCCCCAATACAACGAATTAGAGGCACTTTACGAAAAATATGCAAAGGAAGGTTTGGCGATTTTGGATTTTCCGTGCAACCAGTTTGGCGAGCAGGCACCAGGCAGTATACAAGAGATTCATCAGTATTGCACGGTGAATTTTAATATCCAATTCCCGCAATTTGATAAGATTGAGGTGAATGGAAAGAATGCTTCGCCACTTTACGTGTATCTCAAGTCCCAGAAAGGTTTTGCGGGGTTTGATTTGGACGATAAAATGGGCAAGTTGTTGGACAATATGCTTCGCAAACAAGACCCCGAATACGACAAAAACAGCGATATTAAATGGAATTTTACGAAGTTTTTGGTTTCGAAGGACGGTCGTGTCGTAAAACGCTATGAACCCACCGAAAAAGTGAGCGTCATTGAGGCAGATATTCAAAAAGAATTAGGAAAATAAATAACCATCGGAAATCAAGTTTTCGGTATTATCAGGCATAAATAGTGTTCTAATTGTGTTTTTTGCAATGATATGAAGACGTTTATCAAAACTTTTGACGAATTGACGACGGGCGAACTCTATGAGATTCTCAAAGCCCGTTTTGATGTGTTTGTGATGGAGCAACATTGTTTTTACTTGGATATGGACGATATTGACTACCACGCCATTCATATTTTTTTGACTGAATCTCAACAAGTTATGGCTTATGCACGGCTATTTCCGCAATCGTTTACGCCCGAATTGCCTATTCCGCAACCGAATGAGAAAGATGCGTGGCATTTTGGGCGTTTACTCACTCGCAGACGTGGCGTAGGCTTGGGAAAACAGATGGTCGAAACGATTCTGCAAGTTGCGGAACAAAACCATGCCAAAACCATTTATATCGAAGCCCAAACTCACGCTATCGGTTTTTACGAAAAATTTGGCTTTCAAGTCATCTCCGCACCCTTTGAAGAAGCGGGCATCATGCACGTTGAAATGAAAAAGAGGGTTGGGGAGTAATGTGTTTCCCCCTTATTCTGAAAAACTATATTTTTAAACTTATTTTTATTTCTTTAATATTATTGTAAAAAAGTAAAAAATCTTAAAACGCAATATTGATTTTACATCTTCAAATTCGAAGTGCAAAATTTAGGTATAAAATTTTAACTAAAAGTATTTGATAAAGAGATGTAAGGCAGGTTTGACATAAAGTGATTTTTTTATTAACAAAAAATATATCTATCTTTGCATGTGAAAATAACCTAAAAGAAAAAATCAATCAGGTATAGAACCAAACCAATCATAATGGATTTTGATGTAAAAAGAATATGTATCATTTGGATATGGATGAGAAAAAATATACGGTAATTGACCTTTTCGCAGGAGCAGGAGGATTGTCTCTCGGTTTGTATCAAGCCGGATGGAATGGCTTGTTTGCTATCGAGAAGAATCGCTTCGCTTTTGAAACATTAAAATATAATTTGATAGATAATAAGAAACATTTCGCCTGGCCGGAATGGTTGCCCCAAACCGAACATGACATCGACGAAATTCTGAATAAATATCCAAAACAATTGAAAGCATTGCGGGGTAAAGTCGATTTGGTGGCTGGTGGGCCTCCGTGTCAAGGTTTCTCTATGGCGGGAAAACGAATAGAGGATGATATTCGTAACCAATTGGTGTTTTCATATATCAAGTTCATCGAATTGGTGCGGCCCAAGATGATTCTTTTCGAGAATGTGAAAGGCTTTACATACGCTTTTGATAGAGGCAAATCAACATCTTCCGAAAAAGAGCCATATTCTCACAAGGTTATTCGAGAATTGAAGCATTTGGGATACAATGTGAAGCCATATGTGATAGATTTTTCTGAATATGGCGTTCCCCAACGCCGTAAACGATTCATTCTGGTTGGAATCAAAGACGAGTTGGGCTCACCAGATAACTTTGAAGATTTACTGAAGGCTAATCGAGACGCGTTTTTGGCACAAAAAGGATTGAATACTACCAATACCTTGCAGGATGCTATTTCAGATTTACTCCGTTGCAATGGTGAAAAGCCAACACCCGACCGTAAAGGCTTTTATTCTGGCTTATACGGCAAGAAAAAACTGACAGTTTATCAAAAACTGATGCGAGGTGATTATCCCAAAACGCACGAAATAGCAGATAGCCATAGTTTTGCCAGACACACATCGGATAAAATCAATTGCTACGAACGATTGTTGGCTGAATATCCTTGCCGCGGTAAACGAATTGATGGTAATGCCAGAGGGCAGTGGGGAATTAAGCAGCGTGGAATTACCATTTTAGACCCCAAAGCTGTTTCGCCTACTATTACTGGGCATCCAGATGATTATTTGCATTATTCTGAACCTCGAATCATGACGGTTCGAGAATGTGCACGTATCCAGTCGTTCCCCGATTGGTACGAGATAAAGATGAAATACACCACTGGCGGCAAGATGCGCAAGGTGGAAGTGCCTCGTTACACACAAATTGGCAATGCTATTCCGCCATTGTTTGCGGAGTTAGCGGGAAAAGTTTTATTAAATATGCTACGATATGGAACAGATGCAATTTAAAATCAGTTCATTTTTAAAGGATCTTATTGGACGAGAATTGATAACTGATGAATTCGTGGCAGTTTTCGAATTGGTTAAGAATTCCTTTGATGCTCACGCAAAAAAAGTAAAAGTGATTTTTGAGCATCAATATGACCCTACAAATTCCAGAATCATAATCTGGGATAATGGACGAGGAATGGACAAATTAGATTTGCAAAACAAATGGTTGTTTGTTGCGCATTCTGATAAAAGGGATGGAATAGAA
>JBGUYG010000013.1:0-17915 GCA_045118535.1 Paludibacteraceae bacterium | reverse complement strand
ATGGAATTTTGATTAACTTTTTTATGGAACAGCATTTTCTACCTTTGTTCCTATTTGATACAAGTATTCGGGTGCAAAGTCAGCACCATTTTCCCATTCTATTGTATTAAATTTAATTGCAAAACGCTTGAAAAACGCTATATCTTTCAATGGTGTAAAAATTGTACCATTCAAACAATGCGATAAATCCACGATTTTAGTATCGCCATTATTGAATTGTAATTTAATTTTATAACCTTCCAAATACTCTGCTTTTGTAACTTCTATAAACATGGTTGCTTATTTTAGAGGTTCAATTTTATCAAGTGGCTCTCCTTTTTGTGCTTTTTCCCAATTTGACATCAATTCTTTACGATGCTCATCAAGCCATTCTAAAATCATATTTAAAGCCCTACTTGGCATTTCTCCTTTGACCGTACCATCGTTGATATTGACCATAACCTTGTAATCACCGTACCAAGCATGGAAATGAGGTGGTTGATGGTCGGAAAAGTTCATTAAAATGTATATCCCGTAAAAAAAACTAATTTGTGGCATAATTCATATCAATTAAGTTCGTCAAATAAAATACACCTCTGGAATGTATCGCCACAAGAAATAAATGGGCAACATTTCAAACGTAAAAAGGTATACAAGCGTTCCTAAAACGGCAAAAAACGAAAAGGGGAGCGAACGAAATAGCGTAACGAAAAGGGAAAGAAAATGAATCCCAAGTAACACAAAAAAGCAAATTCGCAAAGCATTATTGACGGAGAAAAAATAGGCGAAAAAAAGCAGCAAAAACAACGCAATCGCCAGAATCGTACAATGGTAAAAATAGTGAATACGATAGAGCGAAAAGGACGGTTTGACCGTAAAAATATACAGAATAAAACGAATCACACCCAAACGGAACAACGAATAAATGCACACACAAGCGAACGTAAACACAAAGCCCAACAATTGCACATCGGTATGCCAACGAAAGAAAAGGTACAAAGCCAACGAAAAAACGACGTAATAAAAGATGTTCAAAATGACTACTAATAAATTGTTGCTATACAAATTCACACTGTATGCACGCCGAACGGTACTAAAATAATTCGAAAAAGAAACCATAAAAATGTTCGGATACACCAAAGCACAAAAACTAATCGTCATCGTGAGCACAAGCATCAAAACGCTCATCCAAGTGGCATTAAAAGGAGATAAACTAAATAAAACACCTTCCATAACTATTTTCTAAAAACGTTGCAAAGATACTCATTTTTCTCAATCCAAAACAACCATAACAAAAATAATACGCCATAAAAAATGTACTTAAAGAGGTATTCGTGGCAGAAAGTGAAGCATTGACGGTGGTTTTCGATGATTAGTGTGAGGAAAAAAATGCGTAAAAAATTCGTGAGATGGATGGGAATGATGCTGAAAAGGATGTAATATATTTTGTGTTTGAGGTTGCCACGACTCGCCAAAATGATGCACGCCAAAAGCACAAATTGCTTGATAGCCGTGCAGGTCCACGTGATTTTGATGCCCGACATATCGCCGTATGATAGGACGTTTTCGTGCAGTTCCAAAGTGGGTTTGAAGAGGTGTAACAGACCAAACACCTCGTTGGACAGCAAGGCGATACATGATTTGAAAATGGGCGTTTGGTCAGTGATAGTGAAAATGGGCGTATCGGATATAAAAGGCGTGAAAAAGATTTTCCACAAAAGGTTTACTCCCAAAAGCACGGCAACAAACATCAGCACATCTTTTACAAATATCGGAAGTTCTTTTTTCATAGCTAAAAATCTACACTTATTTTAAAGTTCCAGCGTCTGCCAGAGAGGTAATTTGGGCTTGCCCACTGGTTACCGTAAGCATCGCTTACCCAAAAATACGAATTGACATTTTTGAAGTCAATGAGATTGAAAATGTCCAAACCCACAGACCACCTTTTAACCACTTTGCTCTTTTTCATAAAGGCATAACTATTTTTGTCGCAGATATGAATCAAGCCCAAATCAAACCGCTTGTAATTCGGCATACGCCCTTTGTTGCGTGTCGTCATGCTGCGTGGAGCACCGTACGGCAAACCATCATTGACGATAAATTTCACCTGAGCCCGCAGTTGGGGCAGTTGAGGCAGGTAGTCTTGAAAAAGCATGGAAAAACTGTATCGTTGCTCTTGTGGAGACGGAATCCAGCCCAAATGATACTCGTCTTTGATAAAACGCTCCCGCGAACGCATCGCCGAAAAGGTTATCCAACTATCCACACCTGGCACCAACTCGCCATAGAACTTCAAATCCAACCCCACCGTGTACCCTTCGATGTCATTCTCGCCCGAATACCGCACCTGCACGTTTTCCACCGAATAACTGATACCTCGGTCCATATACTTGCTGTACAACTCTGCAGTCAGTTTGAAGGGTCGTGCCAACATCCGAAAATAGTAGTCGCCACCTACCACCCAATGCACGTTACGTGAGGCTCTGATGGTGTGGTTGAGGTTGATGCGGGTGATATGGTTGGCATCGACGAAGGTATCTCGGACTTCCTTGTAAAAAGGTGCTTGATGGTAGAGGCCCGTGGCAAACCGAAAGGCGAAGTCATGCTTCCAACCCGGCAACCAAATCACACTCACACGCGGACTCACCAACACTTCTTTATTCCACGACCACCAATTCATTCGCACGCCTCCGATGAGCTTGACAGTGCCGTGTTTCGTCTCCCATTGCGAGGTGTTTTCCAGGAAGGCTTGCGTGCGAACCGATTGCATAGACGAGGCACTTTTCATGCAATAATACAACTCCATAGACGAGTTTAGTGGCACCGAATAGCCTGTTGAGTCTCGCCATTCCCACTCGCTTACTTGGTCTTTGAGTTGCTCGAATTGGATGTTGGCTCCCCAATGTAAATCGTTGTCGGCGTGTTTCCAGTGGCTGTTGATAGCGGCGGTTAAAACCCTGTTTTTGAGGCTGTTGCGGGCATGTTCTTGGTAAATTCCCGTCCCCAAAATATCTTGCTTATCAAAGACGGTTTCGGCGTACATATCTCGCCCAACCGACACATTCGTTCCCATCACATTTTGCAAAATATACTCGCCACGGATGTCATAATTTTCTTGTTCGGTGGAATAATAACCGCTAAAATCCATATCCAACGACACTTCCGAATTGATTTTTCCCAACAAACTGATGGCTCCGAAACCCGTCTCAAACACATCACTTTCATGCCCTTGATAGAACACAGTTAGGTTCTTGACGTTGCTCATAATGCCGAAATTGTTGCTCATTGAATCGGGGAAAAAACGGTATTTATTTTGACTGTAATAGCCTTGCAAACGCAACTCCCACTTGGGACTGAAACGGAAGGTGAGTTGTGTTTGGGCATCTAAAAAACGCGGGTCGTAGTTGCCCACTTGTTGCAAACTTTTGAGCACATATTGGTTGGTTTTATACCGAAAGGCGTACATGCCCGTTATCTTGTCATTGCCATGCCCGACATACGCATTCGTACCCAACAACGACGCATCGATACTTGCCTCAAACCCTCTCGGACGCTTGTAGGTTATGTCCAAGACAGACGAACTGCGGTCGCCATACTTCGCACCATACCCACCTGCCGAAAAGTAGATGTTTTCCACCATTTTAGGGTTCACAAAACTAAGTCCTTCCTGCTGACCCGCTCGTATCAACAGCGGACGATGGATTTCGATACCATTGACATAGATACTATTTTCGTCAAAATTACCCCCTCGCACGTTGTATTGCCCACTCATCTCGTTGTTTTGACTCACCCCCGCAAACGTGATAAGCAGACTCTCAATTCCACCACCCGAAACGTCTGGCATGATACGGGCAGTTTGGGCATCGAGGTAGTCCATCATCGTATTTTGTTTCCGAAAGCCCGTGATGGTAACCTCGTCAAGCATCTCTTCGGTGCTGGTGAGGACGACATTGACGCACAGCGTTTGGTTGTGTGTGAAGAGTTGCTGGCGAATCGTGGTGTAACCTACCGAACTATACACGACCACGACCGTATCCGTCATCTCAACCCATAATTCGTAATAGCCGTTGCGGTTGCTGCTGGTTCCGTTGGTTGTGTGTTCTTGCACTATATTGGCAGATTCGATACCTCGATTATTTTCATCAATCACATAGCCAAAGATACGCACTTTGGACGATGCAAACACCGAAGCCATCCAACATAAACCCAATAATACAAGCACAACCCGTTTCATCAATCAATCTTTTTGGCTAAATCCTGCAAAATATCGTGTAGCAGGGCTGGTGTTAGTTTATCAAAACTGCTTTGCTCAGCAACAATCCCAATACCCGCCATTTCCACTGTGGCAGGCGATATATGGATACATTTTTCGGGGTCTTTTTCAAAAAAACAATCGGGTTGCCCTTTGGTGCGGAAGAAAACGATGGTATGAAAACCTTCTGTATCGTGCCACGTGATGACGTTCCACTTGTGTTCCCATTCGTCGGGTTGCAACGGCGAAGTGTCTTTTTGTAGTAAGGCGGTCACCTGTTGTATTTGGGTGTGGAGGTCCTGCTCGTCGATGCGATAAGCGGGGACATAAACTGTATCAAAGTGCTTTTCGATGGGTAAAGCGTGGCGTGGAACGGCTTGGAAGTGCATGTGGTCAGGGGCACTCGCACCGCAAAAAGGTCCATTATAAAATAGCGTAACCTCTTGCCACGCCTCTGCCAAAGCCAACATACTATGCAAATGTGGCACAAAAGCCTGCCGTTCGTGAATCGCAGACGAGATGGTATAATGCCGCTTAAAAATCGGAAAAGGGTTAACCCGTATGCAGTACTGTTGTTGGGTGGGAGAGGTCCAAAGCGTGGTGAGTTGCTTATCTTCCAACCCACTCGGACACAAGAAGCAAGGTCGCTTTGCAAGGGCTTCTTCGCTGATGTCTGCCATAACGCTCTGCACACGCCCTGGGTTGAAAAAAAGCTTTGCAGGGAAGCCGTTGTAGGTCATATCCTTTTGCAAAACCTTATCCAACTGCGAATAAAAAGTATATGCTCTCCCGTGCGAAGCCATTTCACGAGAGAACATATCTTCTATTTGGGCATTCAAACTCATTTATTTTTGTTTTGTTGGATGCGTGCCTTCAATTCCCACGTGCGAATGCGGTCTTTGTACAAGTTATTGGCATTCATTTCCACCAACGTACAGTTGGCATCCGAGTTGTCTTCCCACCGTCTTGCGTGGTACAACACGTTGTAAATCCTGCCAATTTGGTACTCCCGACTGACACGTAAACCCATCGCATAATCTTCGCCGTACTTGGTGGACGGGAAATTGATTTGTCGCATCAAAGGCGTATAGAAAGCCCGTGGACCTCCTAATCCGTTGATTCGCAAGGCATTGTTGCGGCCATTGTCGGGCGTCCATTCCTTATGGTCAATCACTCCAGGAGGCAACTCTTTCCCGTGAAAGTCGGTTATTTGGTAGGTTCCAACCACCATCGCCACGTTCTCTTTGTGGAAAGCATCGATGACTTGTTGCACGGTCGTCTCGTCCGCATAGGTGTCGTCGGAGTCCAACTGTATGGCAAACCGTCCGCATTTGGGGTGGTGCAAAGCCACGTTCCAGTTACCACCGATAGCGTGCCACGTCTTATCTTGGGCAATATAAATCAGGTTGTCGTGTCCTTCGGCAACGAGGGCTTTAATTTTGTCCACCGTCCCATCGGTCGAGTTATCATCTACCACAAACACGTTGTATTTATACGGTGCGTTCACTTTTTGGCTCAATGCACTACGAATCGCATCTTCAATCGTCCGCACACGGTTCTTGCACGGAATGATGACGCTGGCTTCGTACTCAAAGTTACCTTCGCTCAGGTCCACCTGCTTAAAGGTAGGCTCGAGGTACCCTCCAATATCTTTCAAGTGTTGGGTAACCACCTTCTCCATTTCGATTTGCACACCCCGATTCTTCGGGTCCACATAGTCAAATATCTTCTCGCCCGACTTCCGATTATCCTGCTCCACATCGTAGTAGAGGTATTCGTTGATATGGTCGATATGTCCTTTTTGGCTCACCTTCAGTCGCAAATCATACAATCCCGCAAACTCATAATCCGTATCCATCCGACTCACAGCCTCTTTGAGAGCCGATGTACGATAGATGAGCACGCTTCCGAAGTCAAAGTCATCCCGCAAGGAGCCAAACTGGTAGTCAATCACGGGTGCCTGCGTCACGTTCTCGCCTTCTTTTTTGAAGTGGTCGCCGTAAATCATATCCGAGCCACCATCTTCCAGCAAATCCACCATCCGTTTGAGGGCAAACAAAACGAACTGCAACGTGGAATATTTGGTATAAATGAGCGTGTAGGGCGTGTTGGCTTTGCTCGCTATTTCCCGCACATTCTTGGTCGAACGGATGTCGCCTTGGATGTAATGAATGTCGCCCACTAACTCCTCTTTTTGTAGGTTTTGGACGGTCTGTTTCACCTGCTCATCAGACTGAAACGGCACAAAACAAGTAATTTTTTTCATTTTTTATTTCGATTTAAGGTTGATTTTTCATGTTGTCGTTTATCCTGCAAAGATACTATTTCTTTTCAAAATCGAAGCGTAAAACTAATTTTTTGCACAAAACACGGATAAAAAGCGACAGAATCAACGAACAACACCCTCGTTACAGGTTGATTTTTTGCAACAAATTGCATTTATTTTTTTGTAAAAACATTTTTTTGTTGTATCTTTGTGCGGTTGTGGTGGGTTGTAAAAAACTCACCCAGAAACAAATAGAAAATTTAAAATACTTGATATATGAAGAAATTACTTTTTATAGCCATGTTGTTAGGTCTGGTCGTGCATATCAATGCCCAAAACGATGCGGGAACGATGTACACGTATGCTCAGATGAAAACATTTTTAAACAGCTCCCAAAATGTTATAGGGTATAAGTTTTATGGTACAGTTGCTATCATAGAACCACCTCAGGAAGGGAGTACGGTATATACGTTATATTTGGGTTCCACAAATGATGATAAAAGATTCAACATCTTAGTTGACGCGAATGTATATCCCTTAGTAAAGGATGTATTAAACAAAAACGTATCGCTTACTGTTCTAAATACTTCAGGTAGTGTCGGGGGTGGAGTTACTTCCTTTAACATTACTTGTTCATTGAATAACGATGACCGTAAACCTGCAGGTGTACCGGGTTGCGAGCGTCATTATCAGTCGGCGGTAAAGTTCATTGTAGATACGCCCACAGTGCATCCCTTCACCATCAATAAACGAGGTGGGAGCGTGGTGTTCTCTACGGGTAACTTGCAGTACTGTCCAGCACGCGATGAGTGGCGTTTTGCCTTGCGGCAGTTCGACCGTGTGGGGAAAGGCAAGAGCGTCTATGCTCCCGAAGGCTTGAAGACAGATGGAACAAATATCAATGACAATGGAACGACCGTCTTTTACGATAGTATCGACTACTCTACGAAGGATAATTCGACCGCATCAGGCTTCAAGGAGATTAAAGGGGTGCCTTGCAATAACACATTGGTTTCGAAGCGATATGGTGGCTGGGTTGATATGTTTGCTTGGGGAACGAGTGGACAGGGTCGCAAAGCAAAAGACTCGCTCGCTATGTTCTTTTCGCCTTACGATTTGAACGCTATCGATTTAGGTCATGAGGCTAACAAGTTCGGTTATGGTCCTTCGTTTGATGCGGGGCAGGGTCCTGGTGCTATAAGCAATGACATAGATGTCTATTCGGGTACCAATCGTTTCTTTGATTGGGGCTATAACAATGTGATTCGTGAGTATTATAATTTAGTATATGATGAAAATAAAGCGTTGGTAGTGCAAGCACCCGTTGGTACGATGTATCGTCGGGGTGTTTGGCGGACACTAACGGCTGACGAATGGAAGTATATCTTAACTACCCGTGAAGTAGATGGTAAAGATAGTGCTTTTACGTATGTGCGGTTGAAGTATGGTAAAAATAACTCGGATACGGTGTCGGGCGTGTTGATTTATCCTGACGACTTTAGTTTCTCGGAGGCTGGTGTGGCATCGCTTCCGTTTGGGGCAACGTATGGTGTATCAGAGATTGACGCTACTATGTGGGAGGCTTTGGAAGAGGTAGGCGTGGTGTTCTTACCTACTGCTTATCAAGCCTATCCCCTTGCATCAAATGACAATCACATGAATTTGAACGACGGTGGTTTGGGTCAGATGGGCTTCTATTGGTCATCTACAGCATCGGATGGAGCCAAAGCAGAACATGTCCGTTTTGATGTACGCAATCAATCAGTATTGGTTGGTGCTACTAACCGAATAGATTTTATCAGTGTGCGTTTAGTGCAAGATTTTTATACGCCACCTATTACCTTCTCGGTTGGTGAAACACAAAAAGTAGCCTTTTCTCCAGGTAACTTGCAGTATCAAGGTTCTACGAAGACATGGCGGTTTGCACCAACACAATATGACAGATGTATGGCAAATAACGAGAATATCGCCGCAAACTACGATGGTTGGATAGACCTCTTTGCTTGGGGTACGGGTGATAATCCAATCCGAACTTCTACGAAATTGAATGATTATAATAACGCCTTTATCGATTGGGGAACAAATAAAATTGATAACTATCCCGAAGGTACGTGGCGTACACCGACAAAAGACGACTGGGTGTATTTGTTTACTACTCGTCAAGTAAATGGCGGTGCAGGTTATTCGTATGTTACTCTCAAATACGGACCCGCTGATGCGGATACTGCTACAGGTTGTTTGATTTACCCCGATGATTTTACGTGGGAAGATGCAGGTATAACAACGCCTTTGCAAGTGGGTGCGAGTGCTGGTGTGCAGGTAGTTCAACAGGCTACTTGGAAGGCGTTAGAAAAAGAGGGTTGTGCGTTCTTACCAGCGTGTACTTGGCGTGAAGGCACTGAGGTTACTGTTAAAAACTACGGTAGTTCCACGTCTTACTATTGGTCTTCCACTATATATACTAGTTCAGGATCTGCATATAGCGTACGCTTCAATTTCGGTACTTCACCAGGACTTTCTGCAACTTGGAACATGTATAGATATTACGGCTATTCTGTCCGTCTTGTAAGAGATTTATAATGATTTTTTGCCTGCTTCGGTGGGCTTTGTGGTTTGGTTTTTCGTCTCTGTCCTTTTGCGATGGAGACGAATTTTTTAAATTGAAAGTTGAAAACGGAAAATTGAAAGGCAACCTCGCCTTGTTGGGTGGCGAACCTCTTGCCCGAGGCTCTCGCCTTTTACGGCGTGTTACGCCGTGGGGGCACCTTTACGCCGAAGGCGTGGGGGATTTTGAAAATTGAAAGGTGAAAGGGTACGCCTTCGGCGTGGCTTTTCGCAACTGAGACAGTCGCGTACCCGAACGGGGTGGCTTTCGGGGCTTTTGGATAGGTTAGCCTTGTTGGGTGGCGAGCCTCTCGCCTGCGGGCGGCTTCTGGCGGGCTTAACTAAATTGAAAATTGAAATTTAAAAATTGAAAGGTTGGCGTGGCTGATTTTTCATCTTTCATCTTTCACCCGATTCACCTTTCCATCTCTCAAAGATATTTTTTTTGTAAAAACAATTTTTTTATACTATCTTTGCAGAGTTTATGGTGAATTGTGAAAAATTACGTTGAATTTTATAAAAATACTATGAAAAATATGAAAAAGATTTTGTCTTTATTATTGGGGTTAGTCGCACTGTTTGGTACGGTTAATGCCGATACTAAGGATGGTTGCGACCGTTATTACGAGTCGGCCATCAAATTTATTGTGGATACGCCTGTTGTGCATCCATTTAGTATCAATGCTAAGGGTGCAAGTGTCATTTTCTCTAAAGGTAACTTGCAGTACTGTCCTGCTCGTGACGAATGGCGTTTTGCGTTACGTCAGTTTGACCGTGTAGGGAATGGTAAGAGTGTTTATGCTCCCGAAGGTCTGAAGGCGAGCGGTGTCAATGGTAATGGTACGACCGTCTTCTACGATAGTATCGATTATTCTACACCAGACAATAACTCGCCAACGGGTTTCAAAGTGATAAAAGGCGTGCCTTGTAATAATTTATATGTTTCGAAAAACTATGCTGGTTGGATTGACTTGTTTCCTTGGGGAACGAGCGGTCACGGCAGACGCGTAGGCGACGAGTATGCTCAGTTCTTCTATCCCTATGAATTGAACAATACCGACTTAGGCTTTTACCCTAACACATACGGCTATGGTCCTTCGTTTGGTGAGGGTCATGGTGCGGGTGCAACGAGCAATAATATCGATTCCAAATCGGGTACCAACCGTTGTTTTGATTGGGGTTATCGCAACACGATTCGTGAGTTTTTTGATTGCGTGTACGATGGCAATAATGCTTTGTTGGTGTCGGCAGGCGATAGCACGATGTACCGTCCGGGTATCTGGCGTACATTATCCGATGATGAATGGACGTATATCTTAACCACGCGTGAAGTGGAAGGTAAGGATAGTGCTTTTACGTATGTGCGTTTGCAGTACGGCAAGAATAACTCGGATACGGTTACAGGTATTTTAATTTATCCTGATGACTTCAGTTTTTCAGAGGCAGGTGTAGCCATGCTTCCTTTTGGAGCAAATTATGCTATCTCGTCAATTGACGCTCCTACTTTTGAGGCTTTGGAAGATGCGGGCGTGGTGTTCTTGCCAAGTGTTACCCATTATACCTTAACGAATGGTGTATTGAGCATAGACGAAGGAAAGAATGGTAACCAAACAAGATATTGGTCTGCAACTGCCGCAAATAATATGTCGGCAAGTGCTCTGCTGTGCAATTTTGCTGGGCGTGATCTTGACACAAAGAATGGCAATAGACGCTCGTATGGCTTCCCTGTACGTTTAGCACAAGATTATGCGGTAAGTGAGGCTCCTTCTTTCTCGGTTAGTGCTACGCAGAAAGTGAAGATTGCTTCGAGCAACATACAATATCAAGCCTCTACGAATACTTGGCGTTTTGCTACTAATCCATACGATAGATGTATGGCAAACAACGCTTCGGCAGCGGCTAACTACGAAGGTTGGATTGACCTCTTTGGTTGGGGTGCGAGTGGTGTAAAAGAGGATGATGTAAAACCGTATTATACCTCCGTAACTTCTACCGATTATTCGTGGAGCGAATGGGGCGATGCGATCGGTGATTCGTGGCGTACACCAACGAGCGAAGAATGGACTTATTTGCTTAGCACACGTCAAGTGAATGGCGGTGCAGGTTATTCGTATGTTACGCTCAAATACGGACCGGCTGATGCGGATACAGCAACGGGTGTACTGATTTATCCTGATAACTTTAAGTGGGCTGATGCAGGTATGACAACGCCTTTACAGGTGGGTGCTACGTCAGGTCTTCAAGTAGTGCAAACAGCGACTTGGAATGCCTTATCTAATGCTGGTTGCGTGTTCTTGCCTGGTTGTGCAAGCCGTATGGGAACGAATATCAATCCAAGCTTCTATAGCCAATACGTATATTATTGGTCGGCAACTGAAAATGGTACAGAAAAGGCGGATAACGTGTACTTCAATATCACGGGTAAGACCATTGAGTTTACGAATAGTTACCGTCATTACGGCTTCCCTGTAAGGCTTATTCAAAACTTATAATTCGGTTCTTGCCTGCTTGACAGGTACGTTTTAACGAATATGTCAGCCTTCTCATCTCGGTGAGGAGGCTATTTTTTAAATTGAAAATTGAAAACTGAAAATTGAAAGATTGGCGTGGTTGATTTTTCACCTTCATCGATTCCCCGCTTCACCAATTCCCCGCTTCACCAATTCACCAATTCACCAATTCACCAGTTCACCAGTTCACCAATTCACCAGTTCACCAGTTCACCTTTCCCTTTCCCTTTCCCTTTCCCTCCTTTCTCTGCTTCTCTTTTTTTTTGTAAAAACATATTTTTTATTGTATCTTTGCAAGGTATGGGGTGATTGAAGGAGTGAGAAACGTGTTTTTGATTTTTTAACATCGTAAAGTATATGAAAAAAGGTTTATTTGTAGTATTATTGGGACTAAGCGTACTTTTAACTACTGCCAACGCACAAGCCGATGGTTGCAATCGCCATTATCAGTCGGCGGTGAAGTTCGTTGTGGATACGCCTGTGGTGCATCCGTTCAGTATCAACAACCGTGGTGGGAGCATCATTTTCTCTTCGGGTAACTTGCAGTATTGCCCCGCTCGTGACGAGTGGCGTTTTGCCTTGCGGCAGTTTGACCGTGTAGGGACAGGTAAGAGTGTACACGCTCCCGAAGGACTGCAGACGACAGATATAAACACAACGACCGTCTTTTATGACAGTATCGATTATTCTACGTCCGATCCTTCAACACCATCGAAATACAAGGAGATTAAAGGCGTGCCTTGCAATAACTTGTTGGTTTCGAAGGCTTACAGAGGTTGGATTGATTTGTTCCCATGGGCAACGAGCGGTCACGGTAGGAGAGTGGGCGATGAGTATGCACAGTTCTTTTATCCGTATGATTTGAGCAAAACAGACTTAGGCTTTACCTATAATGCGTACGGCTTTGGTCCTTCGTTTGTTGTAGGTCGTGGTGCGGGTGCTACCAGCAACGATATAGATACGGCTTCAGGTACCAACCGTTGTTTTGATTGGGGCTATCGCAACACGATTCGCGAGTATTACGATTGCGTGTTTGACGAAAATACGAAGGTGGTGAGCCTTTCCGATAAAGACGCTACGATGTATCGGCCAGGTATTTGGCGTACATTGACCTTAGAGGAATGGGAGTATCTGCTCTTCAGTCGGTTCGTAGCAGACAATGATAGTGCCTTTTCGATTGTTCGCCTGCAATATGGTAAGAATGAACACGATACCATTACGGGTGTGATTATTTACCCCGATGACTTTAGTTTTTCCGAAGCAGGTGTAGCAGCCTTACCGTTTGGCATACGCCATTTGACGGTGATTGACGCGGCTACGTGGGAAGCCTTGGAAGAAGCGGGAGTAGTATTCTTGCCTAATCAACGTGTGGCTTATCTTAACGATAATAACCAAAGAACAATATCCGAAGCAGCAATGGGCTTTTACGGAAAGTATTGGGCAGCAACAGCCTACGATGCCAAGAAAGCCTATCATCTTGATTTTAACCTCTTAAGCAATGGAGATGTAAAAATGAAAAATAATGATCGCTATGGAGGCTATTGTGTGCGTCTCGTGCAAGATTATGCAACACCCGATCGTTCACCTGCTGCCTTCTCAATTAGTGCTACACAGAAGGTACAATTCTCGCCAGGTAACCTACAATATAGGGCAAATCCAGCCACGTGGCGTTTTGCACCCCAACAGTTTCATCGCTGTATGGCAGACAACAGCAAAGTATCCTCTTCCTTCGAGGGTTGGATAGACCTCTTTGGCTGGGGAACGAGTGGTCTAACGGGAGCAAGGGAACCATATTACACCAACACAACCAATACGAACTATTCTTGGAGCGAATGGGGTGGAAATCAGATTGGCCGTTACCCTGCTAATACATGGCGTACGCTTTCGAATGAAGACTGGGAATATCTGATTAACACGCGGAAAGTCAATGGAGAGGCGGGCTATTCGTTCGTTCGCTTACAATACAGCAGTAATCCTCTGGATACGGTTACGGGTATAATCCTTTATCCCGATGATTTTACGTGGGAAAAAGCAGGTGTTAAAGCCATTGCTGTGGGTGAGAATGGTGCTGATTTGATTTCTAAAACCACTTGGGATGCGATGGAAAAAGTGGGTTGTGCTTTCTTGCCTGGCTGTGCGAACCGTGGAGAAAGCGGTGGTGCGACTGGAATAAATGATAAGAACTATGGTATCTACATAAACTATTGGACTTCGACTCCAGCAGATGGTAATAATGGCAAAGCGTATCGTTTGGATGGCAATGTTAAAAACCGTACGCTTAATGCTACGCAAACGTCTAACCGTCACTTGGGATATGCAGTACGTCTTGTGCGGAACTTATAAAGTTTTGTAGATTGACTAAAAAAATGCGAAGTTTTGTCAAAACACAAAAAAGTTTTTTTATAAAAAATAATTGTTATATCTTCGCAACGGTTTTTGGGGTCCATTCGTCTATCGGCTAGGACGACAGATTTTCATTCTGTAAAGAGCAGTTCGACTCTGCTATGGACTACATAGTTTAATTAAAATTTAGTTTTTTTAGATGGCAAATCATAAATCTGCATTAAAAAGGATTCGTCAAACACAGACAAGACGCTTGCATAATCGTTATTATGCGAAAACAACACGTAATGCTATTCGTGATTTAAGGGCGATGACCGACAAAGCACAAGCAGAAGCACTGCTTCCAAAAATCAGTTCAATGCTCGATAAATTAGCAAAAAAGAATATCATTCACGACAACAAAGCCGCTAATCTGAAATCCAAATTGACGATTTTTGTGAATAAATTAGCCTAACACACAGGCTTTTTGAAATAAGAGGGTAGTTTGACCAACACGGTTATAGGCGAAATAATCTATTCAAAAGAATAGGTTATTTTTTTACTTACTCCAAAGGCGAAAGCGTATTTTAGGTTACTTCTCCCAGCCATCAAAAATCTCTCTTCCGTAGGTGTTGTCTTCATTTTTGTCGTGCAAGGGTTGCCATAGTTGTGCAAAAAACGGGTTTTGTCGTGCTTCTTTATCCCACTGCCACGGACGCTCTGTCGCTCCCGTCTCGGTAAAAATAGCATTGGAGTTATCCTTATACGGATTGGGCAAACAATGTATGCACCAGTGTCCACCCAACAAAATCACGCGTGGAGACGCCTCAAATGTATGTCCTTCGGCACACTCAAAACGCAACGGCGTATCCCAATCGCCCGTCTGCATCGTCTCCGACAGGCATTTTCCACCACGAAACATCGCCGCTTGCTGCATATCCTGCAAACACAGTTGCTCTTTGGGCTTCTTTTCATCGTAGCCATGCTCCAAAAGGACGGCTTCGTTGCTGTTGTGGCTCAAATCCATCTTATCCCACGCAGGTATGTTTTTGTACGCTTCCAATGAGCCGTAGTAGGCGTGGATGCGTTGTTCAATGTTGTTTTTTATCCACCATTGCGTGCCGTGTTCCGTGCTGTTGGCGAGCCTACCCATCACGAGTTTGATGATATGCGGAAAGAGTTTGGCAACCTTCGTTTTCCCCGCAAACCGAATACCCAACGGCACCAAAGCCGACTGTGCCATCTGCTCAAAGTATTGTTCAACGGGTATGTTGGCACGGAAATGCAAGAAATTCTCCAATTTGTCACCGTCTAAGTACCACATGCCGTGGAAGTTTCGCGTTACAAACCATTGAGACTCAAAGATTTGCGTTGGACTTGGACAACCTACCGCTTTGAGCAATAACTGCTCAAATTCGTAATTCGAAAGCCGATACGACTCGCCCGAACCGATGTTGTAATAATGATTCCAAAACTCGTCTGGCACCTCTTCCCGACAAACCCGCTCCAATAGCCGTCCACTATCTTCTACCGTTGCCCATTCCAAAACACCCCGAATCGGGACGTGGAACATAATAGGGTCAAAGTTCTTGATGATAGCGGGATACAGGATGCCCGATTGCCGTAAACTAACCCATTTTTTGATGGGCGAATTGGTGATAATCCACTCGGCACGTATCTTGGTCAAGCCATAGTGGTCATACGCACTCGCACACAGCGGGTCGCCCGTCCGTCCCCAATGTAACGGCTCGCGTCTGTCGCCCATCTGTGCCACCGAACCGACATAAACGACCTTCGGTTGCTGTTTTTCGGGTTGTGCCAACACGGCATCGCGGATATAGGTTGCAGATAAAAGATTGACTTTGCGGGTTTGCGTAGGGCGATAATCGGCTTGTGGAGAGACCATTCCGCCCACATGTAGCACAATATCCACGCCCGTAACGGCTTTAAGGACATCGTCGTAGGAGGTCAAATCACCCCAAATAATCTCTATTTTATCGCTCAAAGGAGCCAATTTAGCCTTATTTACTTGGCTTGGGCGTGCCAAAATACGCAGTTGGTATTTGTTGGGATAGCGTAAAATTTCCTGCATGCCAGCCCAGCCCATATTACCCGTAGCACCAGTAAGGAGAATGCGTGTCATATCTTTATTGTTTGAAAATTACTCTTGTGGAATATCGGTTGGCGTTTGATTTTTCGCCCTATTTTTCAGCCTGTCAATGCCTTTTTTTGTCTTTTCTGCCACTAAACCAAAAATATCTTGCGTGTCGTGTTCCATGTATCGCTGGGAGAGTTCGGCAGCATCGTCCGTGATGAGCAGCAACAAATCGCCTATATTCAACTCTGAAGTGCCTGTTGGAACGAAAAACGATTGTCCTCTGCGAACCAAAATAACAAGCGTATTTTTGGGTAAGGATACATTTTTGAGCATATTGCCGTTTGCCAACATGGTTTCCGTAACTTGTAGTTCGGTCGCTACAGAAGTGATTTCTTCGGGCAAATCGATGTCAAAATGCGAAGGTCCTTTCAAGTCAATCGGTGGCAACGCCAAATCCAACGCTTTTGCCATGCGAGAGAGCGAAGAACCTTGTATAATCAACGACACAATCGTGCAAAGGAACACCACATTGAAGAGCAAATCGGCATTCGGAACGCCCGCTGCCTTGCAAGTGATGGCAAAAAAGATGGGCACGGCACCTTTCAATCCCACCCAACTGATGAATAATTTATCCTTTACCGTGTATTTTTTGAACGGAATAAACGAAATAAAGACGCTCAACGGTCGTGAAATAAAAATCATCACAAAACTAATCAGCAAGCACGGCAACCACACTTTGATGTCCAAAAAATCGCTCGGACGCACCATCAAACCCAACATCAAGAACATAACCAGCTGACTGAGCCACGTCAAACCATCAAAAAACGAAACCGTCTGGCGTTTTTTCGTAAATTTACTATTTCCAATGATAATCCCACCAATATACACCGCTAAATAGGGGTTGCCTTTGAGGTAATAGGTCATCGAAAAAATAAAAATACACGCCGTCAAAACCATAATCGGGTACAAAGAATCCGTGCTGAGTTGAATTTTTCGCAATAGCCACGTGATAAATTGCCCAAACAAAAAGCCCAATGTCGCCCCAACAATCAACTGCACCACCACGTCTTGCACGATACTCAAAGCCGTGATATTGTTGGACGAATGATTGATGATGCTGATGAGTGTAATGGTCAAAATGTACGCCATCGGGTCATTAGAGCCCGATTCCAACTCCAAAACGGGACGCAAATTATGTTTCAGCCGCACGCCATGGTTACGCAGGAGCGAAAAAACCGTTGCAGAGTCGGTTGAAGCCATCGTGGAAGCCATCAAAAACGCCAAGAGCCAACTGACAGTCGTTACGGCGTGAATCCAACTAAACAGATAGTAAATAATCACACCCGTGATGGTTGCCGTAAGCAAAACACCCACTGTGGCGAGCGTTCCACCGGGCACAAGAACGGGGAAAATACTGGATATTTTGGTATCCATTCCACCCGAAAAAAGGATAATACACAATGCAATCGTTCCTAAACCTTGTGCTGCCTTGATGTTATCAAAAGTAAAGCCGAAGCCATCGGGTCCAAAAAGCATACCCACTGCCAAAAACAGCAATAAAGCAGGCACACCGAAACGATAACCGATTTTATCGCTCAGAATACTGATGAAAAAAAGCAGACTTAATGTTAGAAGAAGGAACTCGACTTGCATCAACTATTTCTTCATAATTTGTTCTAACGTTGCAACCATTACATCACGCGAGGGTGCTCCCACAAACACCTTACGATCGCCTTGTGTTGGCACGAAGAACAGGGTCGGAATACTGCGGATATTGAAGTATTTTGCCAATTCGTATTCTTGTTCAATGTCCACTTTATAAAAATTCACTTTCCCCTTGTACGTTTCGCTCATCTCCTCTAAAACAGGTGCCAGACGCTTACA
>JBGUYG010000012.1:0-8092 GCA_045118535.1 Paludibacteraceae bacterium | reverse complement strand
ACTTGCAAAGCCAAACTATTGAACACATTGCCCAAAATACCGCCTGCTAAACCCAAAGCGAACAAACGAATGTAGCTCAAAACGTCTCCCAGCAAGCCCGAAATCATGTTGTACGTTCCCCATAAACCACCACCGAGATTTGCGATCAAAATTTTCTTGTCAGGGTCGCTGTAGAAGAGGATAAACAGGGCACATAAGCCCAAAATACCATAAAAGACGTACAATGTCGTTCCTTGTGGGGAAGTGAAGAGCCAAACGATGCCCGTAATCAAGAAAACAAGCCACGCAATATCGTACAAAGCGTATTTCAAGCCCTTTTGCAAGATAATTTTAGCCGACTTGAAGCCCATTGCAAACAAGATTTGGAAGATACCGATTGCGACCGCAAAAACCATCATCGGATGATAACTGCCGTCCGCAACGTGTACCGAAGCATTCGTTTCCGTAATAAAGTATTGTTTTACGGGAGCCAAGAAAGCCACTTCTTCGAGGTTGATTCCGAAAAACATACCTGTCAGAATACCCACAACCATAGTCGTAAAACCCATAAAAGTCGCTAACCAACCCCAATTTTTCAAATCAGGTTTCTTCAAAATCAAGTAAATTCCAGCCACTAAAATCAGCAAACCATAGCCACCATCGCCCAAACACAAGCCGAAAAACAGCATAAAGAAGGGTGCAAAAAACGGGGTAGGGTCAATCTCCATGTAGTTGGGCAACGAATACAGCCGCGTGATAGGCTCAAACAACTTCGTAAAGAAATTATTTTTCAGTTGAATCGGCGTTGCATCTTCCGCAGTTGGGTCGGTCGATTCGTAGTAGATATGCTCTTTCTCCAACAAAGCATCCAAGTCTTTGCACTGTTCCAGCGGACAAAAACCTTCCACATACTTCACGCTTCCTTCCGCCAAATCGGTCGTATTTAGTTCTACTTTTTGCCAATCAATGCTTTGATGCACCGTTAGTTCTTCATTTTCTAATGCCTGTAGATTTTGGTTCGCCAACTGTTGCAATTCGTTGATTACAGCTTGTTTTTTTGCCTCCAAAGCTGTAATATCTTGCAACAATTCGGAATAGTTGTGTTCGTTGAGCGTCTGCTCGGTACAACCTTCATTATTCAGCGAATTAACGTTTTCAACCGCCACAAAATACACGACATTATTGCTTTCGTTAATTACTGCACCAAACGAATCATCAAAAGCCGATTTTGGGCACGTGTAGAAATGCAACGGATAACCAGCCGAAGCGATTGAAGCCATTTTTTTTGCCGAAAAATCGCCCCATATCTGCATCCGAGTTGCCTCTTTTTGCGTTGCTTGGATGTCTTGGTCAATCGTTGTCAATTGCTTGGTCGTATCTTCCCATTGCTCAATAAATGCTTGTATATCTGCCGTTTTTGCAGGCGAAATTGGGTTCGTGCAATACGACTTTGCTTGTGCGATAATTGACTGTAATTTAGCAAAATACGTTACACTTTCTTGCAATGTCTCGTTTGCTTCCAAATCGACATTTTTGGCCGTGATATGCACCAAACCGAAGTCGCGTAATTGCGTCAAAAACGATTCATATTGGCGATAAAAAACCAAGAAAGTATATTTTTTCATTTTCGTAATCATACGGCAACGCCCTCCTTTCTTTGTTTTTCTTGTTCTTTTTCACGTTTCGATTTGACGATTTTTTGGGACGATTTGCTCAAATTTTCCTCGTCTTCCATAAATCGTTTAATTTTACGAATGGCATCTTGATAGCCCGGAATTTGCACTTTTTCGAACAAATTCACTTTCTGGGTCGTCTTTTTACGGGCATACTCCAACAAATCCACTTTTTTCCGCATAAATTCTTGACGGATACCCACGTCTGCAATCGCTTTGAGTTGCTCAAAACCGTCTGCAAACCACTTGGGCGAAGAAAAAATGCTAAATTCTTTGGTAGAATAAACCACTTCGTCCAAGACAGGCACACGCACGCCCGCAATTTTTTTGATGGACATCTTCACGTCATCAACGTGGATAAGACTTGTGTCAAACTCGCCCCAGAGTGCAATCATTTGGTCATATCCTTTGATGCGTTGTTCGACTTCTTCGTCCAATTTCTTCATTTCGTCCTTTGCCTTTTTCACCTCCATACGCAGAGCGGACTCTTTGTTTTGTAGGGTCGGCAGGGTTCGTTGCCGCATCTTGAGGTTCTTTTCAAGCCCTTGCAACGACGTTTTATTATATTGAAAACTGATAGCCATAATTATACCTCTACTTTTTGTGGATCAATAAATTTTATTTCGCCATCTTCGCTCACCACGAGTTCATCGTTATCCTTGCGTTTTTGTTCCACCAACTTTTTGAAGGATATTTTTAATCCTTTCTCCACTTTTTTACGAAAGCTGATGTTCTCGTGTTTTTTTGCCTCTTGGATAGCTTCTAATGGGTTATTTTCATTATTTTCTTTCATAATTAGACAACATTTTATCCCAAATGGATTGATTAACAATTTTTATTGGTTCGTTTAATGTTTTCTTTTCTGCAAAGGTAGTAAAATCTACCGATTTATTTACAAGCAGAACACTATCACACCTCGGTATAAACAGATTGATTAGATTATTGATTCCTAATTTATAGCGTCTTTCAATAATTTCTTCGGCAACGTTATGTCCGCCTTCGCTCACTCGTTTGGCAACACGCAACTTGGCTAATTCTACGCTTTCAATGTAGAAAAATAGCAAATGAACGATGTAACCCAACAGGTGTGCTTTATCAATCAATTTGATGTACGAGCGTGTTGCGAGGGTGGTTTCAATGGCAAAATCTTCTTTTAATTCAATCAACTCTTCAATGCGTGAAAACATGATTTTTCCCGCTTGTATAGCGACACTTTCCACATCAAAAGGCGATAAGCCTCGTGCGATTTCGTCCGCATTAACAAAGTGTTTGCAATGAAGCATATCAGGCAAAATAGTGTACGATGCCGTCGTTTTGCCAGCACCATTACATCCTGCTATGATATACAAATTTGCCATTATTGTCCCACTTGATTAGCCTTTAACCCAGTATTTATCCACCAATTCTTGTTTGATATTGACCTCTTCTGCCTTGAAATGCTGTGCAAAAAGTTGCCAAGCGATGTCCAACATCTCGGTGGTGTTGATATTTACATCAATTGCCAAAATTTTGTCCGAATAATCCTTTGCAAAAGCCAAACAACGCTCATCGTAGTTCGTCAAATCAAAACCATTCTCCAATTTTGTTTTTGCATTGGCAGCATCGGCATACAAACGAACGGCAGCATTCATAACTTGTGGATGGTCTTCGCGGGTCTTTTTACCAGCAACCAACTGTTTCAAACGACTCAACGAACGGAACGGATCCACGATGACTTTTCCGATGTCGCTATCACGCCGCAAATAGAGCTGTCCTTCGGTGATATAACCCGTATTATCGGGGATTGCGTGCGTTATGTCGCCACCTGATAGGGTAGTAACGGCAATGATGGTGATACTACCGCCACCTGCTTCCTGTGGGAACTGCACGGCTTTTTCGTAAATCTTTGCCAAGTCGGAGTAAAGCGAACCAGGCATGGAGTCTTTGGAAGGAATCTGGTCCATACGGTTGCTCACAATCGACAGAGCATCGGCGTAAAGCGTCATATCGGTAAGCAAAACCAACACTTTTTGGTGCTTTTGTACTGCAAAATACTCGGCAGCCGTCAAAGCCATATCGGGTATCAACAAACGCTCTACAGGTGGGTTTTCGGTCGTGTTTACGAAAGAAACGATACGGTCAAGCACACCTGCATTGTTGAACACGTTTTTGAAATAAAGGTAGTCGTCATTCGTCAAACCCATACCTCCCAAGATGATTTTGTCGGCTTGGGCACGCAAAGCTACGTTCGCCATCACTTGGTTGTAAGGTTGGTCAGGGTCAGCAAAGAATGGGATTTTTTGACCCGAAACGAGCGTGTTGTTCAAGTCAATACCTGCGATACCCGTTGCAATCAACTCGGACGGTTGTTTGCGTCGCACAGGGTTCACACTCGGACCACCCAATTCCACTTCGTCGCCTTCAATAGCGGGTCCTCCATCGATTGGGTCGCCGTATGCGTTAAAGAATCGGCCGGCTAACTGGTCGCTTACTTTCAACGAAGGTGCTTTGCCCAAGAAAACCACTTCGGCGTTCGTTGGTAGCCCTTCTGTTCCTTCGAAGACCTGCAAAGTAACCTCGTCTTCCAAGATTTTTACAACCTGTGCCAACTTGCCATTGACGGTTGCTAATTCGTCATTTCCTACGCCTGTGGCCTTCAACGAAAGCGTCGCTTTGGTGATAGCCGTGATTTGCGTATAAATTTTTTGAAATGCTTTTGCCATATATTATTCTTTAATTTTCAAGGTTAGTATTATGCTATCTGTTTTTCCTTCAACAACTCGTTCAATTTGGTTTGATAGTTGTTAAAATCAGCCGACTTAAACTCGCAATAGTTCATCTGTTTACAGATATTGATAATCTTCTTAAAGTATTCATTTACGTCCAAGAAGTTGTCAAAATCGTAATCTTTATGACACATATCCATCACCAAATTAAGCATATATTCTTGGCGTTCCATCGGACAAACCGAATCAATCTTGTCAAATGCGTCTTGTTGCAAAATGATGAAATCAATGAGTTCCGACTTCCAAAATTCCTCGTGATAATCTACGGGTACGCCATCATCGCCCAAAATGTTGATTTGTTCCTGAATTTCCTTACCGCGTTGGAGATAGGTCTTCATTTCGTTCACTAAACCAATCCAACTATTATTGATACGTTTGGAAATATATTCTTCAAATTCGGGGTATTCCAAGTATTTAGAATAAGAATCAATCGGATTTACGGCAGGATAACGTTTGCGGTCGGCACGGTTCTGCTCCAAAGCATAGAAGCAACGTGCAACCTTCTTCGTACCCTCTGTTACAGGCTCTTTGAGGTTACCACCAGCTGGCGAAACCGTTCCCAAAAACGTTACCGAACCCGTGCTACCGTTGTTCAAATAAACATAACCTGCACGAGCGTAGAAAGCACCAATAATTGCCGACAAGTCCATCGGGAAGGCATCCTGTCCCGGCAACTCTTCCAAACGGTTGGACATCTCACGCAATGCCTGAGCCCAACGAGAAGTAGAGTCTGCCATCAGCAACACACGCAAACCCATCGAACGATAGTACTCGGCAATGGTCATCGAGGTGTACACCGAAGCCTCACGAGACGCAACAGGCATGTTAGATGTGTTAGCAATGATGATGGTACGTTCCATCAACTTACGACCTGTATGTGGGTCGTCCAATTCGGGAAACTCGGTGAAGGTTTCCACTACCTCATTCGCACGCTCACCACAAGCAGCAATAATCACAATGTCTGCTTCGGCTTGCTTGGAAATAGCGTGTTGGAGCACCGTCTTACCCGTACCGAAAGGTCCTGGAATAAAGCCCGTTCCACCTTCGCAAATCGGGTTGGCAGTATCAATGGTACGAACGCCCGTTTCCAACAATTTGAAAGGTCTTGGTTTGCTTTTGTATGCCAAAATGGCTTTTTTTACAGGCCACTTTTGTATCATGGTAACTTTGTGTTCCTTGCCTTCTGCATCGGTCAAAACGGCAATCGTATCGTTCACTTTGTATTCGCCTGCTTTAACGATGGATTTTACGGTATATTCGCCTTCAAACACGAATGGCACCATAATTTTGTGGGGTTGGTGATTTTCGTCCACTTCGCCCAACCAATCAGCGGCTTGCACCTTATCGCCTTCTTTTGCGATGGGCGTGAATTTCCACAGTGCATCTTCGTCCAAAGGATAATTGTATTCACCACGCTGCAAGAAAACGCCCGTTAGTTTATCCAAATCGTTTTGCAAACCATCATATTTCTTGCTAAGCAAACCAGGTCCGAGTGTAACTTCCAACATGTGTCCTGTAAACTCAACTGTGTCGCCAACTTTCAAGCCACGCGTACTTTCAAAGACCTGCACGAAAACGTTTTCGCCGGTGATTTTGATAACTTCTGCCATCAAGCGTGTCTTTCCCACACTCAAATAGCAAATTTCATTTTGTGCCACTGCTCCGTCCACCACAACGGTTACCAAGTTAGCAATGATACCTTTTACTTTACCAGTTGTCATATTATTTTCATTTTTTAACTATTTACTACTTTTCCTTTTTGTGCTGTCATGTCCACTAATTCAAAATCATTTAAAAAGAGACTTTTTTCTGTCAATTTTAACTTCTTTTTTGTGGCTTCAATAGCGTATTCTGATTGGTCAATACCTATCCATTTTCGACCATTTTTCTGTGCCATTTGTAAAGTTGTACCCGAACCGCAAAAACAATCTAATACAATACTGCCTACATCGGAAGAAGTGCGAATAATCATATCTAACATATCGGCATTTTTTTCGGTTGGATAGACGGGATATTGCGGGTCTTTATAATCCCATATATCTTGCAAACGCTTTCCTTCCCGTTCATCTGCATAAATTATTTTACGTGGATTGCCATTATTTGACCATTCAATTAAGCCCTCTTTATCCCATTGTTCCAGTGTTTCAACGTTTGTACGCCAATGCCTACCGATAGGTGGAAATAAACCTTTGAAGGACGCATTAGATTTACCATTATTTGTTTCACCTGGTGCGTGAAGCGGTATGGTTGTGTAACGCCTTCCTTGTTTATCTATTTTTGGGAATAATTTTTCCATATCTTGTTGCGAGTAGGCGGTTCGTGGTTCGTTCCAAATTGGATTTGAAGTTTTGGTATAAAATAAAATCATATCTTTGATATTTCCATAACCAATTCTATCAAAGTTTTTTGGATTACATTTTATACGCGTTATGTCATTTCTAAAATTTTCTATTCCAAATACTTCATCCATCATTACTTTCACATAATGTCCAATTTTATAATCAATATGCAGGTAAATAGAACCTTTTTCCGATAATAAATCCTTAATAAAAATCAATCTTTTGCGTAAGAAATCAATGAAAGAATCCCCACATAATTTATCCGAATAAGCCACTACACCGTGATTAGATTGACTGATAGTAGAAGCACGTCCTTCAGTAATAGTGAAAGTGCCACCCGTAGCAAAAGGAGGATCAATATAGACCAAATCTATTTTTCCTTTATATCCACACTCTAAAAGGTATTGTAACCCTTTGAGGTTTTCGCCATATATCAGTAAATCCTTCATATTTGGTATAAAAAATCCCGCAAAAGTAGTGCACTCAATATGTTATCATTTTTATATGTTGTTGTAATCGTTTTATATAATTTATTCGAACTTTTGATATACAAAACTCCGTCTAAAATAGCGATTTTTATAGCTTTTACATTCGGATTTTTTAATGTTTGCATTGCATCTTCAAACTGTGCATTTTGATGTCCTCCAAAATCTGAAAGAAATTTTGCTTCACCAATTATATATTTTCCATTAAAACGAGCCAAAAAATCTAAGCCTTTATTACGTTTATAATTGAGATTATTGCTTGCAAAATCTGCCATTTGTTTGTCTGAGGCATCTAATATAGCATCACAAGTGGTGTTTTGAAATTCTTCTAAACTTATCGGTTTTAATCCTAATGCTTTTGAGCGTATCCAATTTTTAAACATGGGTCCAATTTGACGATTGGTTTCTTTTGGCTCACTACAACGTTCATATAATTTAGAAATGCCTAATTCATATAATCGTCCACAAATTCGATTAACGGTTTGAGGATTCCTTTTTATCGCCTCTTTGTCGTGTTTCAAAAATGCCGTATAACTATCTTTTATAGGGAATAAATCCATATCCAACAAAGCCGAAACTAATTCTTCATTATTTTGTTCATTAAAAGCCTTTTCAACTTTTTCCCACTTCAACTCATCTATTTTTCTGATTCCCTCGGGAATAGTAGGGTATATTTTGAACAAATCATCAAGATACGAACGTTGATTCGCATATTCAATACTATATTGGAGCCATTTATTCATGTTTTACAAACTAATCCCTTTTTTCATATCACTTACTAATTCGCGGAAAATCTGTTCACCTTCTTCCACAGTCAGTTTGTCCCAACGATTCAACATCTCGCATTGCAG
>JBGUYG010000011.1:0-31498 GCA_045118535.1 Paludibacteraceae bacterium | reverse complement strand
GCTCGTTATTTCATACCGCACAGGGGCTTTGCTGAAGTCTTTTTGCATCTGATTATAGACTAAATAGAGCAAGTTGGCTATTTTTTTGCGTTTGTTTTTTTGCTTGGCAGGTTTGGCTGAGACGACCATCTGGTCTAATTCGATGGGTTGTTCTTGGAGTGTGATTTGCAACGTATCACCCGAAAAATGCACTATATCCACCTCTTTTTTCTCATAACCGAGAAACGAAATCACCATCTTACCTTGTAGATTTTCCTCCGTTGTGATGCTAAAAACGCCGTCATCGTTGGTCGCTGTGCCTAAATAAACATCATCGGTTGGATACACGGTCGCATAGCCAATCGGCACGCCTTTGATGTCCGTCACGCGTCCGACATACGTCTTTGCAAAACTACTCCCCACAATAAGCAATAGTAATATATTGAAAATCAATCTTTTAACCACTTCTTATTCAAATACATTTTTGTAATAACTGTTTACAATTTTGTGCAATCAGCCAACGATTTTATTTTCAGTTGGCACGACTTTATCCGTGCGAAGTTAATAAATTTTCGCTTACCATAACATTTTTTTTGATGAAAATTTTTTAACCTGTCAAACTCTTTTGCCCTTATTGAAAATTTCATTACTTTTGCAACGAATGACAAACCAAAATTTATACGAAAACGTTGTATGATTGATAAAGACCATTCTCCTATAGCAACAAGTGGTGAAAATACTGGCTATTTGAGAGGAACTATTGACCCCGAATTTTCCAAGCGAATTAGTGTTTTACGTTTCGTTTTGGTCGTTTTAGTCGTTTTCATTCATAGCAATATGAACATGACAATCCATCTTACTGGTGGCGATTTCGTCGTAGCAATGCCTCTTTGGATTCAGATAATCAATGATACATTTTCTCTCTATTGGGGCGGAATTGCTGTCCCGACCTTTTTCATCATATCGGGTTATTTATTTTTTGCCAAACCAAATCCTTTCATGGTAACAATCCGCACCAAATTCAAAAGGCTTGTCATTCCTTATTGTTTATGGATTATTTTGACCATTTTGATATACTATATTGGGCAGAGTTTCGAGTTTTCAAAACCGCATTTTAGTGTACTCCCCGAAAGAATCATCAGGGATTGGAGCATATCCGACTTTTTATCTGCATTTTGGGATAAAAGTGGTGGTAATCCGCTTGTGTTTCAGTTTTGGTATCTGCGAAATTTAATGATAATGATGTTGATTTCTCCGTTGATAAAATGCTGTGCAGGGAAATTTCCGATGGCATTTTTTATTTTTACAACTACACTCTATGTTGCTGAAATGTTGCATATTATTGCTATCCCATACGGTTTGACGGGTGCTTTGTTCTATTTTTCGCTGGGTTATTATGCGGTGAAAAATATCGGCAAAATCATTGAATGGCTTGATGCGATTCGCTGGCGTGATTTTATTGTCGCTTATATGATTTCGTTTGTGCTGATGGTGTATGTAAATACAAATTCATTGATTGATAACGATTTAATCAATTGGTTTAATTTGCTTTTTACCATTTGCCTTGCCATAAAAATCGCGGGCGTTGCTTGTAAAAAAGCAAAACTTTTTGACACTCTTTCCTATCTTTCAAACTTTTCTTTTTGGATTTATGCAGTACATACGCCCTTCATCTTGCAACCGATAAGAAAAATCAGTGCCCAACTGATTCCTATGCACGATGCTTGGATATTAGTTCAGTTTTTCGGAAGTGTGATACTTTGTGTGGGCATCTCTTTAGGGTTAGGCATTTTGTTGAAAAAGTTGTTCCCGAAGTTTTTCAGTTTGTTAACTAGTGGAAAATAAGCATTATCTACGGCAAATACGTCTCTAAAATCGTAACATTTTTCGGCGTTGAAATGGAAACATGCTCCAAACAAGCAGGAATCAAAACGCTCTCATTTTGTTGAATGACAACAGGTTCCGTATCGTCGGCAGTAATCGTACAACTGCCTTCCACGCACATATACGCCACAAACGAATCAATATCCGAATAATCGCGTTCAATGGTTTTGTTGATACTTAACTTGTTGGTTATAAAGTGGTTATCTGACATCAACGTTACGGGTTCATTCGGCTTATTTTCGTATTGTACGTAGGGATGAGTGTATTTCCGAAAATCGCACACTTCCAAACCCTCGTGGATATGCAATTCGCGTTTGTTACCTTCCGAATCCACCCGATTAAAGTCGTACAGACGGTAGGTTAAATCCGAAGCCTCCTGTATTTCGGCAACCGTCGTGCCTTTTCCCAACGAATGAATCAAACCCGCAGGGATAAAAAACACATCGCCTTTTTTCGCCTCAAACACATTGACATATTGGGTTAAGTCGCCATGGTGCAACACCTCGTGTATTTCGTTGTGGTCGGTTTCTTCCACGAATCCCAACCGCACAAAAGCACCTTTTTTAACCTCCGTAACATACCACATCTCGGCTTTGCCTAACTGTTGGTGGGCTTCGTAGGCTTGTTCATCGTTCGGGTGGACTTGCAAACTGAGGTCATCATCGGCTTGGATAAACTTAAAAAGTAGCGGAAAATATACTCCCCACTGGTCATACACCTTACTGCCGAGGATTTCGTCCATATAAATTTCAATTACTTCGTTGAGGTCGTTACCCTTCAAAAAACCATTTGCAATGACCGAACAATTCCCTTCCATGCCCGATATTTGCCAGGATTCTTTGCCCCACATTTTTTTCTGCTCCAACGGAATAAATCGTAACGGATACAATGCCATAATTAGTTCATTTTTTTATACACCGATTGCATTATTCCAGCGATTTTGGACAACATTGGTTGTGCTTTGACAATTTTTCAAAATGAATCTCACCGCAACAACGCATTGCTATTCCTACTATCGCCTTCCATGCTATCATTGGTTGGTTTAACAAATTGCTCTCCCAAAAATCTGCCAAATGCGACTTTAGTTGGTTGTATTTCCAAAAACTAAACACGCCATTTGCATCGCTGTCAATGCTCCTTCCGACCCTTTGTTACCCACTTTTCCACCGGCTCGGTCACGTGCTTGCTCAATATTCAGTGTGGTTACGACCGAAAAAATCACTGGAATTTCGCCTTGCACATTCAACGTCGTGATGCCTTGCGTTACGGATTGACAGACATAGTCAAAATGGGGCGTATCGCCTTTAATCACGCAACCAATCACCACGATAGCCGAAATATCTTTCTTGCTTTTTAGGATACGCGAGGCCGCATAAGTCAACTCCACAGTGCCCGGAACCCGATAAATGAGGATATTTTCACGCACTACTCCATGCTCCACAAACGTATCCACAGCCCCTTGCAACATGGCTTCCGTGATTTCGCTATTCCAAGCCGAAACAACGATAGCAAAATGCTTATCCTTAACGTCTTCTATGTTAAAGGATTGATAAAGAAAAGAATTATCCGAAGACATAGATTATTTCGTTAAAGCGATGTATTTATCAATATCTTGTGCCTCACGCGAAGTCATATAATTCTCTTTGATTTGCGTAAACATACGCTCCGCCTCTTTTTTGTCGTCTAATTCCAAATAAACCAAGCCCGCTTTTTTGAGACTTGCAGGTGCAATAATTTCGTTGCCACGACTTGCTGCTGCCTTGAAAGCCTTGATTGCTTCTTCGTATTGCTCAGTTTGCACGTATGCGTCGCCCAAAAATTGCTTCGCCAAATCGCCGATATTCACATCTTTAGCCGAAAAATTCTTCAAATAATCAATTGCTTCATCGTATTGTCCCAAATGATAGCAACAGATTCCAGCATACAACGATGCCAATTTTCCTGCTTGATAGAGCGTATTTCCTTCAGCAATTTCTGCAAAACCAATGCAATCCGCCTCGTCACCGTTCAGTGCTCTTTCGTAATCGCCTTGTGCAAAATAAAAGGCTGCATACGCAATTTCATCGTTCAATTCAACCGATTTAGGTTTGATGACATAATTGATGATTGCAAAAACAGCCACAACAACTGCCAGCAAGCCCAAAACACCGTAAGAAATCACATTTTGATACTTTTCAATCCACCTGATATTCGTGGAAACTACCTCTTGTACGTTCTCCAACGCTTCTGGTTGGGAAGATTTTTTATTATTTGCCATATATTAAAATTAATTTTTTCTCGTTTTTTATCCTGCAAAGATAATAATTTTTCAATAAAAAAAGTGTTGCATTGTTGTACTCGGAAAAACTCCTTATTAAGAAAGGATTTGAAGTTTGATAAATCTTTGTAATCCAACAATATACGTTCGCTCTTTGATTTTGCACCACGTCATCGCAAACATTGTTGGCACGCCATTAACTTACCAGTGACCTCGGTATTTTAAATTTAACTGTCGAGTTTCCCGGTCCGAAACAATACAACACCATCATTTATCTGTTTGTATGCCAACCTAACGTAAATACTACTCGATGCGCTCTTGAACACATTTGAAACGGATCGACTTGTAACTCATTGGCATAAAAATTGGTTTCTTTATTCATATATTGATACGCTACTTGTGCAATAAAAGTGCTACCACGATAGCCAACTCCACCGCTTAAATAGTAGCGATATTTCAAATTACGATAATCGGGGTCTGTGCGGGTTGTGGTTTCGTTAAAAATATAAGTTGGTTCATGATTCAAAAAATAACTCTCGTACGCACCGCCCAGATTGAAAAACAAGTAATCATGAGCGACATATTCCAAGCCCACTTTCAACGAATGCGTTGCACTTAATTCTTTCCAATTCTCATAATCGTACTCAAAACTCATCAATCCCTTTTTACCACATAAGAAGGCCACGCCAGCAGTCAAACGATACGGGAAAACAAGGTCAGAGTAGGTTGCAGGACCATCTTCGGGGGTTAAAACTTGATTGGTCTGAAAACTTGAAGTCATATCGCCGTAGGTAGTTAAACGAAGCTCTGTAACAGAGGGTGTTTGGTATGACATACCGATTCGCATAAAACGCACAGGTTGATAAATAAAGCCTATCGAAGAATTTAAAGCCAAGCCTTTAACGGACAAGAAAGAGGTCGAAACGGAATTATAGCCGCTTGCTTCCTCTTTGTAGGAAAAATCTTTTTGATAAACCATGTGGCGGATTGTTAAACCCAACCCAAGATATAATCGGTTATTCCAATTCATTCCCCAATCAAAATCACAATCGTTCACATATCCTTTTTCTTTTATTGTCAAGGTGTTGTCAGAATTACCCGTATAAGCAGGTGCCCACTGATTATTTTCCGCAGGATCGATTAAATTTGTTTCATAACCCAATATAGAAAGCCAGCCTACATTAGGATTTTCCCAACTATTATTATCAATAGGCAAACTACTTTCCTGCCGACCTTTTGTCTTGTTTGCCAACAAAGTCGGAAGCGTGGAAGGTCTATTTAGAAGCGTTCCCGAATAGGTGTTTTGAAAGGTTTTAACGCGATTGTAAGAAAACATTAAGTTATTATGAATCAAGCCTTTCGTCTTCTCGTCATCACCAAACGAAAAAATAAACGACACTTGATTACACGACAAATCAACATCTACTTCACCGTCTTTTGCTGACTTTTGAACATCATAATTATTTAGGGTCAAAAACGAACATAAAAATTCGGAACGGCGATACAGTCCCAAGCCCGCAGGATTATCATTCACAGCCGTCGGGTCGCCTCCCACAGCCGTCATTGCCCCAGAAAGTCCAACATAGCGTGCCGTGCCGTCAATATCTCGTTCGTTCCAGATTTGCAGGTCTTGTGCAACAAAACGATTCGCAAAAAATAAAGCGAATGTCGTCATCAATATATATTTTCCTTTTGCCATAGTCGTTTATTTTATAATGGTTTTAATCGTATCCGTGCGTGTTTGGGTTGTATCTTCCACGAAGACGATTTCTTTTGCTTGTTTTTTTCGGTCGGTTTTAGCCGATTTAAAACTAAATTCTGTATCTTGTTCAAAACGAGGATTATAGTACACATCATCAATACTTTCGTTATAACAAAATACGACTTGTGTGGCTCCAAAAAACGTTAGCAGTATCCCACCTATAATAAGTATGTGTTTTTTCATATCTTTTTCTTTTTTTACAAAAAATACTCAAAAATCTTCCAACGATACGGCACAAAAGTACACTAAATTATTTATAATACAAAGAAAGTTTTGTCGTAAAGGTTTATACATTTTGTGTACAAAGTGGCGTATTTAGAGGGGAAGAGACTTATTTTTTAGGAAAAACGCGATTCTATTTTTGTCATTGTGCCGCAGTGTTTGGTAGTCGGGTTCAAAAAATGATTTTTAGACTTCCCAATCAAACACCAAATGTAATCTAATGTCCCGAATAAAGTTAGTCGTGTCCTATTTTTCTTTGGATACCACATTAACAATCATATTTTTCGTTTGTTTTTTATTGTGTTTTTTTATACCTTCGCACGAAGTAATGAATGCCAAAATGAAGAAACATCTATACATTTATTTTGTCTTTTTAATGACGTTGGTGGCGTGTAATTCTACGGATTGGAAAAAACGCCCAAGCAGTGCTGTTGCAGAAGCGAATGGACAATATCTTTATGAAAATGAAGTGCGAGAACTGACGGCTCTTGCGACCAATTCAGAGGATAGTGCCAAGTTATTGGAGGATTATATTGAAAAATGGGCAACGGAAATTTTAATTTACGATCTTGCTTACGACAAAAACCAAGAGATTGAAGACCAGGTTGAAAAATATCGTCGCAGTTTGTACGTGCACGCATACGAGCAAAAATTGATTGAAAAACGGATGTCAAAACAAGTGGACGAAATCAGCATCCAACAATTTTACGAACAACATAAAGAGCATTTTATCCTTTCAGAATCCATTATGAAAGGGCTTTTGTTGATTGTTCCGATTGATGCTCCCAACTTGAATTCGTTGCGAAAAGATGTGAAAGAACTGAAAGGGGATAATTTGGAGCAAATCGAAAAATATGCCTATAAATACGCCAAAGGGTATGAGTTATTCTTTGATGAATGGCGAACGACGAGCCAATTGATGGTTAGTGTGCCTCTAAAAGATAAGGTTTGGCAAAATCAAATGGCACAAAATATGTACTATGAACAAAGTGATAGTTTATATGTGTATATCCTCAAAGCCAAAGACTTTTATCGTCAAGGAGCCGAGATGCCTATAAATTATGCACAAGAAGAAATAAAAAAAGTTATTTTAGACCAACGGAAAGTGCATTTTATTGCAACCGAAAAGCACAAAATATATGAAAATGCCGTCAAACGTGGTAAAGTAAAAAAATGAAAATATGCGAAAACAACTACTGATTCTGTCTTTTTTCCTGCTTGCTATTTTTGCCAAAGCACAAGAAACGAACATCATAGACCAAGTGATATGGGTGGTAGGTGATGAAGCCATTTTGCTCTCGGAAGTGGAGGAAGAACGGCTACGTATGCAGTACGAGGGAGTGCAAGTGCCAGGCGACCCATATTGCGTTATCCCTGAACAAATAGCGATTCAACGTCTCTTTTTGCACCAAGCGGAATTGGATTCCATTTATGCCAATGAATCGACGGTGAACCACCAAGTAGATATGCGAATGAACTACTATATCTCGCAAATCGGTAGTAAAGAAAAGTTGGAAGAGTATTTTCGCAAACCCGCTTCGCAGATACGCGAAGAGATGGTGGAGCAAGTTACGAATCAGATGGTGATTCAGCAAATGCGTGCCAAACTCACCGAAAATATCAAACCGACACCCGCTGAAATAGAACGGTACTATAAAACCATTCCGCAAGATTCTTTGCCGACTATTCCGATTCAGGTGGAGGTGCAGATTTTGAGTTTTGTGCCCCCCGTGCCTGAGAGCGAAAAGGAACGTATCAAACGCCAATTACGCGAATTTACGGAGCGTGTGAATAGTGGGCAAGCCGATTTTGCGATGTTGGCACGTTTATATTCCGAAGATACCGAAAGTGCCAAGCGGGGTGGGGAATTGGGCTTTGTTGGACGAGGGCAGTTGGTGTCGGAGTTTGCCGATGTGGCGTTTAATCTCAACGACCCCAGACGCGTCTCCAAAATTGTCGAAACGGAGTATGGCTACCATATTATCCAGTTGATTGAAAAAAAAGGCGATCGAATAAACTGCCGTCATATCCTGCTCAAACCGCGTGTTTCGCCAGACGATAGGACAAAAGCCCTTGAACAGTTAGAAAGCATTCGCGATACTATTATTGATGGTAAAGGGACTTTTGAAGAGGCTGTCGTGTTCTTTTCGCAAGACAAAAATACGTCCAAAAATGCGGGTAATATGATCAATCTCAACACCAATTCAACCAAGTTTGAGTACAAAGACCTGCCTTCCGAAGTGGCAAAACAGATTTATTCGCTCAAAGTGGGCGAAATAAGCAAACCTTTCACGATGATTGACGAAACCAAGAACAAGGAAGTGTGTGCTATCGTGAAACTAAAAAGTCAAGTTCCCGCTCATAAAGCCGACTTAGAGCATGATTTTCAGGTGATAAAACAAATGTTGGAAAATCAACTATCCGAAGAATTGATCGAAAAATGGATTATTCAAAAACAAAAAGAAATATATGTACATATAGAGCCATCATGGACAGGATGCGAATTTCAATATCCAGGTTGGGGATTATAAAACACATTTTTCCTTTTTTGTGTGCTTTGCTTGTTGCGTTCCCTTTGTATAGTGCGGAAAAAACAGGCAAAAAAACGCTTGTCTATTTAGTCCATTCTGACCGTCTGTACTTTGACAATGCTCGTTTCCCTGATGCACAGATTCTGACGGGGCATGTTTGTTTTCGGCACGATGCCGCTATGATGTATTGCGATTCGGCGTATTTTTATTCTTCTACCAACTCCTTACATGCTTTTAGCCATGTTCGTTTTCAGCAAGGAGATACACTTTCTGGTTTTGGTGATGTGCTTTATTATGATGGAAATCTCAAACGTGCACGCTTCCGCAAACGGGTTAAATTAGTACACCGTAATACGATTTTATTGACTGATACGTTGGATTATGACCGCACTCGCAATTTAGCGTATTACTACAATAAAGGGAGAATTTATACGCCCGAAGATACCTTGGTTTCCTATTCGGGACAGTATTATCCGCCCACATATCAAGCCGTTTTTAAGCAGGATGTGCAGTTGCATAACAACCGAATGAACTTGCAAACAGACACTCTTTGGTACAACACGCATACCCGTATCGCCCAGTTAAAGGATTCAACTATCATCCATGCCGATACGACTGTGACGATCTACTCTCGAAATGGTTGGTATAATATGCAAACCGAAAAAGCAATGCTTTTAGACCGTTCGTTGATTGTGCATAAAGATGGGCGAACCATGACTGCCGACACTATTTTTTATGATAAAAAAGGAGAAACAGGGCGAATGTTGGGCAACATAAATATGACCGATTCGGCACAAAAATTAACGATATATGGGCAATATGCCAGGATGTATAAAGAAAATAAACAAGGATTTGTGACCGATAGTGCCTTGTTGGTAGTGTGGGCAGACGAAAATGATTACAAATATGTGCATGCCGACACGTTTTATTCACAAAGTATAGCGGATACCATCAATGATTCTATTCGCGAATATCCTTTGCTACGTGCGTTTTTTACGGTACGAATGTATGCTCAAAATCAACAAGCAATATGTGATAGTCTCGTCTATAATGGCAAGGATTCTACTATTATACTCTATCATGGACCCGTTTGCTGGAGTGATTCAAACCAAATTTCAGGCGATTTGATAACCGTTTATCTCAAAGATTCACTCGTTCATACGCAAGGTAATGCCCTCATCGTGCAACAATACAAAGAGAAACAATTCAATCAATTAGGGAGTAAGGAAATATATACGTATATGATTAACGGTCAGATTGACCATGCAGATGCTCGTGGCAATGCCCTAACGATTTTTTACCCAGACGATGATGGGGAAGCGGTGGGCGTAAACAAAACGGAGAGTAGCAATATACACATGTATTACCAAGACCAAAAAATACACCATTTTACCTTTACCACAAAAACCGATGGGGCTTTGTATCCGCTTGATCAAATCAGTGCAAAAGACCAGTTCTTATCCAACTTTTTCTGGGCGGATAACGAACGTCCGAAACGTCCTTTAGATGTATTCGCCAATCCGAACTTGACACCCCGCAAACAGAGTGAACTGCAATCGGCTTCGGCAACGCAACGAGACGCTGTGACTACATCAAAAAATAATATGAAAGATAAAAAAATTAAGCGAACTAAAAATAAAACACGATGAAAAAAACTCTTATATTGGCTGTTTTAGTAGGCTTTTCTCTGTTTACACAGGCACAAGATGTCTGGGATTCTGGGGCGTATGAATGGGACGAAGATAAGACAGGCTCCCACGCATTGGGCTTTTATATTGGGTTTGAACGCTCCAATGTGTACTCCAATATATCTAACCCCTCGTCCACAAAGCGAGAAAAATGGCTTTCAATCAACGGTCCGCAGTTGGGTTTGGTGTACGAAAAAACGTTCATCAAAGGCTTAGGCTTGTTTTCGGGGTTGAATTACACGTTTGGAACGCAAAAAAATGATTGGCGAGTGGTTAGTGTTCAAGGCGACAAAACTCGTTCGCGGTTGTTGTACCAGAAATTAGATTTGCATTTTGATTTGCAATATAAGTTCAAAATAGCACAAAACACCTATCTGGGTTTGATGACGGGACCCGCTATGCAAACGCAACTACAAATGCAATTAAATGAGTATAAAAAAACGAATACAGGCGATGTTTCAACCACCAAAAAATCAAATTACTTCTCAAAAGATGACTATGCAGACGGGGCTTTCCAAAAAATCAATGCAACGTGGAATGTAGGTGCTTTTTTTCAATGGAAACAATTCTTTTTCCGTTTTAGTTATGGCTTTGGCTTGATGAATGCCTACCAAAGCAAGTATTATCATAGGACAGAAGATGATGTGTATGACATAAAATCGCATTTTAACCATTGGAATATGCGTTTAGGAATGTTTTTGTGGCAAAAATAATTTATTATCGTTAACTTTGTGCGAAATTGTTGTATGTTGAAAGTAAAATAAGCATTTTGGAACATGTTTTCGACCAATTACATAAAAATAGAACCATGAAATTAGTGAAATTTATTCTTATATTGTTGCTTGTTATGGCGAATGTTACGGGACTTGAAGCCAAAAAAGCAACTAAAAAACAAGCATCTGTTGTTGATACTTTTTCAATTGAGGCACAGCAACAATTCAAATACTATTTTTATCCCGCTGTGGAGGCGTTTTTGAACCGTCAGTACGATAAAGCAACGGCTCTTTTCTTGTTTTGTGAGGAATTGAATCCCAAGGATGCAACGACCAAGATGTATATTGGAATGATTTACAAAGCAATAGGGCAAACAGCAATGGCTTTGGATCATTTTCGCTTAGCCTACGAACTTAATCCCAACGAGTATTGGTATATTTATGCTCGTGTGTTGTTGGAACAAAAGCAGGGGGATGTCGCATTGCAAATTGCTGAAAAACAACACGTTGCACAGCCAAAAGACTTGACTGTAATTACGTTTTTACAGCAACTTTATCTCAACATCAACAACATAGAAAAAGCCACTTTACTGCAAAAAGAGGTTGATGGAATCATGGGCGGTATGTCTTCGTATAGTGTGCAAAAGAAGATACAGATTCTTCGTCAGGCTCAACGTAATGCCGATGCTGCCAAGTTGTTGGATATGTACTTGGAAGAAAACCCAGACGATACCCGTATGCTCAATATGCGAGGCGATATGTACTGGGAGAATGGCGATGAGATAAACGCCCTTCGTTGCTATGAAAAAACCAATTCGTGGTCAAATATCGCCAATCGCTATATGGATTCGATGCGTTATGTGGAGGCACGAGCCATGTGGGAGCGACAAATTGAGCAAACGCCTGGCGACCAACAAGCGTGGATAAAACTATACCTGTGTATGCAAGAGGATACGACCGTGACGTTGAAAGAAAAAAAACGGGTTATTTTGCGTGGGTTGGAAGAAATAGAAAACGTGCAATGGGACTACTATTTAGTTAGTATTTTGTTGGAAGAAGAAAAAATTGATTCGGCTATTGTGGTGGCACGTGCAGGACGGAACATTGAAGGTGAAGCCAAATATCGTGTTACGTTAGGCATCCATTTGGGCGATATGTATGTGCAAAAAGCACAATACGATTCTGCGTATGCTGCATACGAGTGGGTTTTGGCGTTGGATCCTGAAAACGTGTATGTTTTGAATAACTACGCTTACACGCTTGCCGAACACGGCAATGACTTGAAAAAAGCCGAAGATATGAGCCAAAAAGCCATCACCAAAGAACCGAATAACCCCATTTATTTAGATACGTATGCGTGGATTATGCACTTAAAAAAACAGGCGGTTTTTGCTGAACATTACATCTCAAGAGCGTTGGATTTGGCACAGCAAGAGAATATGGGAGCCGACGTGTTAAAGGAAATAAAGGAACATTACGACATCATTTTTAAGCGTGGAACGAAAAAGTAAACATATTATTCTATGGATGTTGTTGGCGATTTGCTTTTTGGGTTGTAATAAATCCAAACAGACAGCCCCTATGTTCCTATCGTTTGATGAAATAAGCGAGAAAGATAGTTTACTCTTTTATCTGCAACCGACTATCAAACAGCCATTTACTTCCATTTCAGCAGACGATGTGATTTTTACCCTTAATTTTGGCGAGAAACAGAATTTGCAATCAAAAGGAAGCATTCGGATTTTGTGCGATTCGTTGGTTTGTGTTTCGTTGCAACCGATGTTGGGCATAGAAATGTTTCGTTTGGAATGTACGCACCAAAATATCACCCTTTTTGATAAAATGAATCATCGTTACGTCGCTCTTCCAGCCGTTGTCCAGGAGGTTAATTACTACGATTATGTTGAATCATTTTTGCTAAAATATCTCTTTTTTGCCCAAGATAAATCCAATTGGGTTATTCCGCAAAATGCCATTGTTTACGAAGGCGAGACGCAAGATACAGTGGCTGCAAAAGCCGACAATTTGACATATCAATACGTTTTTAATCGCCAAAACTATATGTTGGAGAAAGCGAGAATTTCGTTGGATAAAAACATCTTTGTTGAGGTTGCGTATAATGATTTGGATAAAAATAAAACGAAGTATAATGCAACGATAGCCACGTTTATCAATAATTTTTCGGCGAATTTTACCGCGACTATTGCTCATGTCAAAGTCAACAAAAATATAAATTATAAACCCATACATAATTTACACCAATACGATGCGATTCCACTTTCAGCTTTGTTCTAAGATATTATTTCTATGTGTTGGTATGCTTTGTGCTATCAATGGTTTTGGTGCAGATAATGTGAAGGATTTGCAACGCGAGCAACGCAACCTGCAAAAGCAATTAGAAAAAACCAATAAGCTCCTCAAAAACACTAAATCCAACGAAAAAGCCACACTCAATAAACTGCAGTTGCTCAATAAAGATATTTCGGTGCGGAAAAAGTTGATTACCACAATGAATAATGAAATAGAAGCGTTAGACGTTGAAATGAACACGATAAACAAAAAACAAGCCGTATTACAGCATAATTTGGATTCGGTACGAAGGGACTACGCAAAATTGATACGCATTTCGCATCATACGCGTATGCAACTCTCGCCGTTGCTTTTTGTGCTTTCGTCCAATAGTTTTTTGCAGTTTTATCGTAGGATGCGTTACCTAAAACAATTTGCACTCTATGAACAAACGAGAATAGAACAAATAGAAAGTATAAAAGCGGAACTTGCTATTCAAAATCAGATTTTGCAAGAAGATAAACGCACTCGTAAAACGACTTTACAGCAAAAAAAACGCGAACAAGAAAACTTGACACGCTCCGAAAAAAAACATCAATCAATGCTCAAAGAATTGCAAAAACAATCCAAAAAATTGGCATCACAACAGCAAAAGCAGCAAAAACAAATTGAAGCGTTAAATAAAAAAATAGAGACCTTAATTGCAAAACAAGTTACGGCAACCGCCAAAGAAACACTCAGTTCGGAACATCAAAAACTCGCCAAAGATTTTGTAAGTAATAAAGGAAAATTGCCGATGCCGGTTGCAAATGGAGTAATTATTGGGCAGTTTGGCATACATAAACATCCGCTTTATCCCACTGTAACCCTCAATAATCGGGGAATTTTTATTCAAGCCCCTGCAAATAGTGAGGTTTGTAGCGTTTTTGACGGCGAAGTTACGAGTTGTTTTATTGTCAATAAAGTGTACGCAATCATCGTGCAACACGGCAATTATCGTACTGTTTACACGGGAATTAGTAAGCCTTATATCAAAACAAAAGATAAAGTGAAAGCACGGCAAAAAATAGGCAAAATCTATTTTGACGCCGAAGCCGATAATAAATGTGAATTACAATTTCAAGTATGGAAAGACAGAGAAATTCAAAACCCAAGTATATGGTTAGCAAAGCAATAAAAATAGGTGTGTTGGCTCTTTTAAGTTTGTTGGCACTTGGTTGCAAGCAAAAAGAGTGGGTGGATTGGAAGACGCAAAACACGATTTGGTTGGAACAAAATAAAAACAACTCCGGCGTGCAAGTAACGCCAAGTGGGCTTCAATACAAGGTTATCACGGCTGGTAATCCAACCGATGCACGTCCCAATGCCAATAGTACGGTGAATGTTACCTATACATTGGAGTTAATCAATGGTTACGTTGTAGATAAAGGTGAGAATGTTTCTTTTTCGTTGTCGGGTGTGATAGCGGGCTTTGCTGAGGGTGTCAGAATGATGCGAGGAGGTAATCAGGCAGAGTATGAGTTTTATATTCCATACGATTTAGGATATGGCAGTGATGGCTCTGGTACAGAAGGTTATTCGAATTTTATTCCACCATATTCCACACTAATTTATAGGGTACATCTGAATGCGATTTTATAAAAATTGTGTAGTTGCTTGGTTGCTTTGTTGCGGCTTGTTGGTGTCGTGTAAGCAATCGCAAAAGACCTCTATTCCGTCTTATCCTGTTCATTTGGTGCTCAATATCACGGCTGAATATCCCCATTTTATCTTAGGGAGTGGTTTCCAAACGCTTACATTTACGGAACTAAAAGTAGAAACGGATCGTATTGGTTATGCGGGTATCGTGGTGAGTATCGGAATGGACGGCAACTACCACGCACACGATATGGGGTGTCCGCGTTGTTTGAATCGCAATAAACCCGTTGAAATAGTGGGTATGTATGCGGAATGTCCGATTTGTCACGAACAGTATGACTTGAGTTACGGCTATGCGTTGCCCACCAAAGGCATCAGCAGAGAACCTTTGCGGAAATACACAGCGACCTATTCGTCTTTAAGTGGGAAATTGATTATTACACCGTAGAAAGTCGGGTTATAACGCCCCAACCAATCACTTTTCAGGACTATTTTGTTGGGCTTTCTTGATGTTTTTCTTCTTGCTCTTAAAGAAGAATGCCAAAAAGAAGTAATTGATGATGCCTGCCAATATGATAGACGTTGGACCAGCACCTTCCTCGCTCATTCCTAACCATTTTATCAGAATATGCAAAAAGCCAACTTGAACAAAGTAATTGATAAACCGTGAGATGGCGTAACCACCTGCATTTTTTATCCTTGGAGTCGTGTTGAAAATGTAATAATTCGTGAAAATGTAGTTGAGAATCATTTCGATAATAAAAGCCACCGAAAAAGCAGTCGTTACGTAATCCGTCCATTTCAGCAACCCCCAATAAAGCAACGTTTGTACAGCCAAAAAAAACAAACCATTGATAACAAATCGTACAGGATGACGATACCTATCAGACAAACGACGAGTGGGCAATGTAAAATGTTTAAATCTCACTATTTCTCCAAAATTATGCCCACAAAAATAACAAAAAAAAGTATTTTTGCGAACAAAAAATCAATTATTCTATGACAAACGAGCATATTTTATCCATTGCAACAATGGAAAAAGGGGAGTACAAAGACACTTTTGTTGTTGATTGTCAACCATTTGCGACTTACGAGCAAAGCGAAATCATGGGTGGGCAAGTAACGCTTTCGTACACCCTCAAAATCACGCCCATCATCTATCATCTCTCGTTGCACATTACGGGTTTTGTTGAACTGACCTGCGACCGCTGCTTGCAACCGATGCAATTCCCGATTGACTGCACCGACGACCTCAAAGGCGAAATAGCCGAAGCCGAAGACATCGATTTGCTGTGGTGCGTGTATGAGAATCTCTCGTTACAAATCCCTATTGCCCATTATCATCCGCAAGGCGAGTGCGACCAAGAGATGGAAGAACTATCTAAACAGTTGGTAATCAACGAGGACTAACGCCGTCATCGCCTCCACGATTGGCACAGCCCGTACCGCAACGCACACATCAGAGCGAATCGGAGCCGTAATTCCAAGTTTTTGCAGGGAGAGTGGAGTAGTGGGAGTGGGTTTAAAAACACACCGAAAAACAATATCTGCCCCGTCTGAAATCCCACCGATAATCCCACCCGAGAAGCCGTTTATCTCGCTTCCTTTTTTGGGCACACCCTCAAACCCACTACCGTAATCAAACCCTTTGCAGGCATTGATAGAGAGGATCGCATACGCCAAACGGGCTTGCAGTTTATCAAAAATCGGCTCGCCAGTGCCAACCTCCAACCCACGCACTGTACATTGGATTATACCCCCGATAGAGTCGCCTTGCTGTTGAATCTCTTTGAGGTAATTGGCAAAGAGAGCGGGGTTCGTTTGCTCGCCAATCTGCACCAATTCTGCCTCAATCGTAATGCCTTTTTGTTGCATGATTTGCTTGGCTATGCTGCCTGCAACCACCCTCGCCACCGTCTCGCGTGCCGAAGCCCGTCCACCTCCACGGTAGTCCCGAATGCCATATTTTTGCTCATAAACCCAGTCGGCATGACCCTCGCGAAACACTTCTTTCAGGTGTTCATAATCTTGCGGACGTTGGTTGGTGTTGCGAATCAGAAAGGCAATCGGTGTGCCCAACGTCATACCCTCTTGTATGCCCGATAACCACTCAATTTCGTCTATTTCGTGGTCTGCCCGAGCGGAATGCGGAAGAATCGTATGCTTGCCTGCTCGCCTTTCCAAGTCGTGTCGAATGCTCTCAAAATCAATTTTGAACCTTGCTGGAACACCATCAATGACGCCTCCGACCGCTTCTCCGTGCGATTCTCCAAAAGACGTGAACGTAAAATTTCTGCCAAAAGTATTCATTTCTCTCATTTTTTTGTTGCAAAGATAACACAAAGAAAAATAGATTTCAAAAAGCAATGTGGATTTTACAAAATATATTTTTTTATTTCATTTTGTTAATGTAACTTTGCAAACGAAACACAATCTTTAATACCTTAAATCTAAATGATACTTATCGCCGATTCAGGCTCAACAAAGACGCACTGGTGTTTGCTGACTGCGAGTGGTCAGTTTTCAGAATGTTTCACCGATGGATTAAATCCTTTTCAGCAGACACCAGACGCCATTAAAAACAGTATTTCCACCCAATTATTGCCACAAATAGCGTCTTTTTTGTGGTCGGGAACGGTCTCAGCAATCTATTTTTATGGGGCAGGTTGTACGCCCGAAAAAAGTCCGCTTGTTGAGGAAGCCATTAAAGCCAACTTCAAAAAAACGCCTACCGTAGAGGTTTATTCGGATATGGTAGGAGCAGCACGAGGCTTGTTGTTGAAAAATAGTGGCATTGCGTGCATTTTGGGAACGGGTTCCAATTCGTGCCTTTATAATGGCAAAGAAATCGTGAAAAACGTGCCAGCGTTGGGCTTTATTTTGGGCGATGAAGGCTCGGGAGCCGTGCTTGGGAAGCGGTTGGTTGCGGATTTGCTGAAAAATCAACTATCCGAAGCGTTGAAAGAAAAATTCCTCAAACAATATGATTTGACCCAAGCCATAATCATTGAAAATGTCTATCGAAAGGCGTTTCCGAATCGTTATTTGGCGAATCTGTCGCGTTTTTGTGCCGAAAACATTGCTGATCCACAGATTTATAATTTGGTTTATGACCATTTTAACCAATTTGTTATTCGCAACCTCAAACAATACTATATAGACGAGCATCGGCAGCCTATTCCGCACGAAAATTTGCCCGTTGGTTTTATCGGTTCCATTGCTTTTTATTACCAAGAAATTTTGCGTAAAGTGTTGCAAGACAACGGTTTAATTGTTGCCCAAATCCTCCAATCGCCGATGGAAGGCTTGCGTGCTTACCATAAAGATGATGTCCAACCCACAAACTAATGCGTTATGTTTGAAAAAATCACCGAACAATCTTCTCTTTACGACCATTTGGACGAGAAGTCCGTGGAAGAGTTGCTGACGGATATGAATAAAGAAGACCAAAAAGTGGCTTTGGCAGTCAAAAAGGCGATTCCACAAGTTACGAAATTGGTTGAGCAAATCGTGGCAAGGATGCACAAGGGTGGGCGAATTTTTTATGTTGGTGCGGGTACGAGTGGGCGTTTGGGTGTGTTGGATGCGTCCGAGATTCCACCGACGTTTGGTATGCCGAACACATATGTCATTGGGTTGATTGCAGGTGGTGATTTTGCTCTGCGGAACCCTGTGGAGAAGGCTGAGGACGATTCCGAGCAGTCGTGGAAAGACCTGCAAGTACATAACATCTCGGCTTTGGATACGGTGGTTGGTATCGCCGCTTCGGGTACTACTCCGTACGTCATTGGGGCACTGAAACACGCACGCGAGATGGGTTGTTTGACGGCTTCGATTTCGTGCAATCCCGACTCGCCCGTGGCACAAGAAGCCGAAATACCTATCGAAGCCATCGTGGGACCAGAGTTCCTTACGGGTTCCACACGTCTCAAATCAGGTACTGCACAGAAGATGATTTGCAATATGATTACCACCACCACGATGATTAAAATGGGACGGGTGAAAGGCAATAAGTTGGTCAATATGCAACTCACCAACCAAAAACTCATTGACCGTGGCACGCGTATGCTCGCCCAAGAATTGAATCTCCCTTACGAACAAGCCAAAAATCTCCTTTTGTTGCATGGCTCGGTACAAAAAGCCATCGATGCCGTAAAACGCTGATTGATAGTATTTTAAGGCAAAATTTTAGTTCTAAAAATTCACTATTTTTGGATAGTGATTTTTTTTATTTTGTGGATTGCAGGCTATAAAAAAATACTTAATTTTATTTTTTTTGCATATTTTTTTGATAATCAACAAAAAAGAACTATCTTCGTAAAAATGGGAAAAGTCCCTTGTAACATTAAAATAATTAGAATTTATGCCTGCATCGCCCAAAAAGACGACAACTGTAAAAAAGAATATCCTATTTGTTTCACAAGAGATATTCCCTTATCTTGCGGACTCCACTCCTGTGAGAGAATTGAATCGGTATCTTCCCGAATTTTGTAGAGCAAAAGGTTGGGAGACGCGCATTTTTATGCCCAAATTTGGCGACATCAACGAACGTCGCAACCAGGTTCATGAAGTGATTCGCCTATCTGGTCTTAATTTGATTGTTAACGAGACGGATCGCCCTTTGGTAGTAAAAGTTGCAAGTATAATGAGTGCTAAAATCCAAATTTATTTCATTGATAACGAAGATTTTTTTCATAAACGTAAAGGTATTGTTGACCCCACTACGGGTGTGGATTATGCCGATAATGATGAGCGTTGCATTTTCTTTTCGCGGGGTGTGATAGAGACGTTGCGGAAAGTTTGTTGGGGACCCGACATCATCTATTGTTCGGGTTGGATGTCGGCTTTGGTGCCCTTTTACGTGCGTACGGCTTTTAAGAATGATCCTTTCTTTAACCATGCAAAAATCGTGTTTGCATTAGATAATCAAAGTTTTAAGAAACCATTTAGCACAAAGTTTGCAAATAAACTGATGTTGCCTTCTATTTTGCAGAGTGATGTGCGGAGTTTAGCGGGTTTGCCTGTGCAGTGGGAGGATTTGATGCGTTTTGGTATAGAGTATTCCGATGTGGTGATGCTGAATGAAGAAAAAGTCAATCAACGCCTCATCAATTATGCCGAAAACAACAAAAAACAGTTGGTGCCATTTAATGGTTTAGATAAAGAAAAGTATTTTGAAATCTTTGAGAATCTCGTATGAGGAATGAATTGATTTATTCATTGGTTTTGTTCGTGTGTCTTGCTTGGTATGGGTGCGATTCGGATTCAATAACGGCAGGAATCTCCAAGTTGGAAAGTAGTGACGAAATCATCGTAAAGGTGGATACGTTTGGTTTGCGTTCCAGTATGATTAAAGGCACGAGCATAAGCGTTACGCCCGATTCGTTGCTGTTGGGTGAGTGTGATGGACAGTTTGGGACGATGCGTGCCGATATTTTGACGCAATTTGCGTGTCCGTTGGGCTATAAGTATCCCGAAAATGCTACGTTGGATTCAGTGGAGGTGTTTATGTATTATAGCGATTTTTACGGCGACGGGAACTCTCCGATGAGCATCAGCGTGTATGAAATAGACAAACAAACGATAGATTATACAACCGCTTATTATAGCGATGCTGATATTGCCGATTTTTGTTCGTTGACGTCCGAAAGTCGCATTTCTACAAAGGATAAAGTGGTTTCGGCATTGAATTACACCGATTCGGTCGTTAGTTCGGGTGTCGTTACGCCGTATATTCGCATAAAATTGACCGATAAGTTTGCTCAAAAGTTGTTTGCTATCCAAGAGTTCAATAGCCAAAAAGAGTTCAACGAAGCCATCAAAGGTATTTATATCACCACCACTTTTGGTAGTGCTACTATGTTGTATATCAAGCAAATAAGTATGATGTTACATTATTCTTTCACATACCATAACGGCGTGAAAGATACGACTGTGCGTGATATAAAAGGGTTTTATGCCAACCACGAAGTGCGACAAATCAATCGCTACGAGTACAACAATGCCCCTACGCAAACCGACTTAGATGCGATGGTTAATACGACTAATTACATCGTTTCACCCGCTAATATATACACGGTTTTGCACCTGCCTTTCAAAGAAATTAGCGATACGATACAGCAGAGTGTGGGTTCCAAACGTCCTTATGTCAACAGAGCGGCTATTCGGTTGAATGTGTTGAATGTTTATCAGGGTTCGAAGGAAGATATAACGCGTGATGATTGGGCACAACCCGCTCCCACAATGCTTATGATAAAGAAAGAGGCGATGGAGCGTTTCTTCCAAAATAAAGAGTTGCCTGCTGACTCGGTGGCTTTGTATAGTGAGTTGAATTATGAAGTGGATGCGGAAAACCAAACGTCTTACTACTACAGATATGATTTGTCTTCCTTGCTGACCGAGCATATCCGTAAAAATGACCTGCCAGACACGTTGCACATGGTTTTGGTGCCCGTAACGTTAACAACCAATTACTCGTCTTCGTACGGCACAACGATGGTTACGAGTGTTGCGTTAGACCAACGAATCACGGTTACGAAAATTCCTTCGGCACAGCAAGCCGAGAATCCTATGCAAATAGAAGTTGTGTATTCAGGTTTTTAGCGTTTTATTGCGATGAGAAATTTACCTTACATAACCAAACAAATCCTTACCATCAACATTGTTGTATGGCTTTTGGATTCGTTTTTGTTCCGTTCGGGTGTGGATTTAAGCCGTTATTTAGGTTTGCATTTTGTTATGGCTTCGCAATTTTACATTTGGCAACCATTCACGTATATGTTTATGCACGCCAATTTGCAGCATATCTTCTTCAATATGTTCGCCGTGTTCATGTTTGCCCCCAGTTTGGAGAATGCGTGGGGGAGCAAGAAATTCTTGACCTATTACCTCATTTCGGGTGTTGGAGCGGCTATTGTGCAGGAAATTACGTGGGCTTTTAGTTTGCAGAATGAATTGGCGATGTTTTCGGGCGAAGCGTTAGCCTATTTTACCAACCAATTTATTACTATCGGTGCCAGTGGAGCGGTCTTTGGCATTCTGTTTGCCTTTGGTTGGCTTTTCCCGAACGTGGAAATGTTCATTATGTTTATTCCCATCCCAATTCGTGCTCGGACGCTTGTGATTGGGTATGCTGTGATAGAGTTGTTGGCTGGCATTTCGAACCGTGCAGGAGATAATGTAGCCCACTTTGCCCATCTTGGAGGTATGCTCTTTGGTTGGTTGGTTATTTTGTGGTGGAAATATAGTTGGCGGTTGAAATCCAAAAACTCTTTCCGTTTTAATCAAGAAGACGATGATGACCGTGATGGACGTTTTTCCAATTATCATTATCGTCGCAATATAGATGATGATTAACCCTTAAAATATACTACTATGTTTACGCCTTCAGAAATAAAAGATTTGGAAAAGCATCAACTGCATGTTGATGTTGTGGAAACGCAGTTAAGTGCCATCAAAAATGGTTTGCCTGAATTGGATATTGTGCAACCAGCAACGCTCGAGAAAGGGATTCGCAAGTTGGATAAAGCACAAGAAGAGAAGTATATCGCCTTGTGGGAGGAGTACGAAAAAGAGAATCATCATGTTGTAAAGTTTGTGCCAGCTTCGGGTGCTGCAACGCGTATGTTCAAAGAATTGTACGAATTTTTGCAAACAGGCACCGAAACGCCTCATATTCAGCAAGTCTTGAGCCACCTCAATCAGTTTGCTTTTGCGGATTTGTTGCAAGGCAAGCAGGGCAAAGAGGCTATAGAGTACATTCTGAACGACTTGCACTATGGTAATTTGCCCAAAGGATTGATTCCGTTCCATTCCTATCCCGATGGTGCAAGAACGCCTATTTTAGAGCATTTGGTGGAAGGTGTACAATACGCAACTTCCAATCACGGCAAGGAAGTGAATATCCATTTTACGATTAAACAGAGCGATATTGAGCTGTTTGATGCGTATTTGGCAAAATATATCCCACTTTTTGAGAAAAAATACAACGTCAAATATAACGTAACGCACTCTATTCAGTCGCCAAGCACGGACACGGTTGCAGGTAATCCCGATGGCACGCCGTTCAAAGACGAGAATGGTAATTTGGTGTATCGTCCAGGTGGACACGGTGCTTTGTTGTTGAATCTCAACGAGATAGATGCGGATGTAATTTTTGTAAAAAATATAGATAATGTGTTGCCCGACAAACTCCGCGAGGATACGATTCGTTATAAGAAGATTTTAGCGGGTATTTTGTTGGAAGAGCGTTATCGTTCGGATAAGCCCACGCGTGTGTGTGGTGTGGTGAAAAATACGGGTGAGCCAGGTGGTGGTCCGTTCATTGTGCGGGAAGCAGACGGCACGATTTCGTATCAAATCCTTGAACAAGTGCAGGTGAAAGACCAGAATTTATTCCAAAAATCAACGCATTTCAATCCTGTTGATTTGGTTTGTTCCACAAAAAATGCACAGGGGAAAAAATACGATTTAACCCAATTCGTAGACCCAAATACTGCCTTGATTACGCGTAAATCGTACAAAGGAAAAGATTTAATGGCTTACGAGTTGCCGGGCTTGTGGAATGGTTCGATGGCAAAATGGAATACGATTTTTGTGGAGGTGCCGATTACGACTTTCAGCCCCGTCAAAACAATCAATGATTTGTTGAATGAACAACACCAATAAGTTTTTGAAAACCTTACAAGAGAGACGCCAAATGGCGTTTTTCTTTGATATGGACGGCACGTTGATTAACTCGATGCCGTATCATTCGCGTGCTTGGACAGCGATTATGCAAAGTATCGGCATTGATTTTGACATCAAAGATTGCTACTTGGAAGAGGGGCGAACGGGGCATGAACTGCTGAAAAATTTCGTCAAAAAGTATCTGAAAAAAGACCTGACCGAAGCGGAATTGCAGCAACTGTACAGCGAAAAATCCAAACTTTTTGACCATATCCAAAGGGTGCAACCGATTGAGCATGTGTGCGATGTGTTGCAATTTATTCGCAACGAGTTGCAAGCCCAGTTGTGGGTGGTTACGGGCAGTGGGTTAGAGGATTTGTGGGAGCGTTTGAATGGCTATTTTCCCGATGTATTTGGCAAAGATAAAATCATTTGTGCGTACGACATAAAGCAAGGTAAACCAGCTCCCGACCCTTATTTAACGGCTTGGGAACGCTCGGGATTGCCCAAAGAGAACTGCTGTGTGGTTGAAAATGCACCGTTGGGTGTGCTTTCGGGCAAGCGTGCAGGGCTTTTTACGGTGGCGGTGAACACGGGCATTTTGGAAAATCATTATTTTGAAGAGGCAGGTGCGGACGTGATTTTTCCTTCCATGGAGGAGTTTTTGGCATTTTTACAGCAATAACTAACGACTTTGCTCGCTTCGGTAGCGATATTTGAACGACTTTTAGATGGCAAAAAAAGTTTTGATAGCACCACTTAATTGGGGTTTAGGACACGCAAGTCGTTGTATTTCAATTATATATAAGCATTTGTCTGATGGCGATGAAGTGGTTATTGGTGGTGATGGCGAATCGTTCGTTTTGTTACAAAAGCATTTTCCGAGTTTGCCTTTTGTCCAACTTGTGCCTTTGAAATTGGCGTACAGCAAACGTAATTCGCAGGTTTGGGCAATGTGCAAAGCGTTGCCAAAAATCCTTCTGTGGGCTATAAAAGAGCATTTTTTACTCCAAAAAATCCAACAAAAGGAGCATTTTGACCTCATCATTTCGGATAATCGTTTTGGACTTTTTCATCCCACGACTCGTTCCATTTACATCACGCACCAACTGCATATTCCGTTGCCAAAAAAGTTGCATTTTCTCGAAAAATTGGCTCAAAAAATCCATTATCGTGTCATTCAAAACTATGATGAATGTTGGGTGCCCGACTTCGAAAACGGCAATAATTTGGCAGGAAAATTATCCCATTCGAGCGTTTTGCCGAAGGTTTTGGTGAAATATATAGGTCCGTTAAGTCGTTTTGTTAGGCATCAAAACAGCACTCCAAACACCACATACGAGGTTGTTTGTGTCCTCAGCGGGTTGGAACCACAACGCACTTTGTTAGAGAAAGATTTGATGGAAAAATGGCATCATAAGCCCGAAAAAGTGCTGATTGTGCAAGGGAAATACGATGTGGAAACAACTCCAACCGAAATAGACAATATCACGCTTATGCCCAACATAGAAGACGCTTTGTTGGCATCGTATCTCTTGGGAGCAAAAAAAATCATTGCCAGAAGCGGTTATTCGACCATTATGGATTTGTTTTGCCTGCATGTGCTCGAAAAAGCGGAGTTCATTCCCACGCCTGGACAACCCGAACAGGAGTATTTATATCATCATATCTGCCACAACCGTGAGCAGTAATTTTTGTATAATTGCAAAAAATCATTATTTTTGTGAAAAAGTAAATCAAAGAACTATGAAACAACGATTGACGCTGATTGATTTTGTTGAAAAATATACAGCAGAGTATGCACAACACGTTTTTTTACGTGAAAAAATAGGCGATGTTTGGACAGAAACTACCTATGCACAAGTTCGTGAACAAGCACATCTGATTGGTGCCGGATTGATGGCACTCGGTATGCAAAAAGGCGAAAAAACGGCTCTTTTGTCGCACGGAAGGAACCTTTGGGTTACGGGTGAATTGGGAATTTTGTATGCAGGTGGTGTGAATGTGCCACTGAGTATTAAGTTGGGCGAAAAGAGCGACCTGATTTTCCGCATTCAGCACTCGGATTCGCACTATATTATGGTTTCGGAGCAGCAGTTGCCCAAGATTCGGGGTATTTTGCCCGATTGTCCGCAAGTAAAATATGTGATTGTTTTGGACAAATTGGACAAATACGAAGAAAAAGAGATGGGCATTGACGAAGTAATCCAAAAAGGTGCGGATTTCCTCAAAGAACACGCCAAAGAGTTTGAAGAGCGATATAAGTCGGTGCACCCCGATGATTATGCCAATATCAGTTACACTTCTGGCACGACGGCCGACCCGAAAGGGATTTTGCTGACCCATCGGAATTACACGGCGAATGTGGAACAAGCCCGCTCGATTATTGGCGTTGACCCCGATGATGTGATGCTTATCATTTTGCCCTTAGACCATTGTTTTGCACACGTGGCAGGGTTTTATACGATGATGTCGTATTGTGGTAGTATTGCTACGGTTCCCGTGGGCAAGACGCCGATGGCAACGCTGAAAAATATCCCGATTGCTATTCAAGAAGTGCGTCCAATGGTGATGCTTTCGGTGCCTGCTTTGGCTCGTAATTTCCGCAAAAATATCGAAAGTGGCATTCGGGCAAAAGGCAAACTGGTTGAAAAATTGTACAAATTTGCCCTCAATAACGCCATTCAGTACTACAAAGAATACTGGAACAAAGGCACGGAAGGAGGTTGGCGTTTGCCATTGGTGAAGCTCTTTGACAGTATTATTTTTAAGAATGTTCGCAAGGGTTTTGGTGGACGAATGAAGTTTTTTGTTGGTGGTGGGGCTTTGTTGGATATTGAGTTGCAACGCTACTTTAATGCAGTGGGAATGCCGATGTTCCAAGGGTATGGGTTGAGTGAAGCCACGCCGATTATTTGTGCCAACTCGGAAGGTCATGCGATTTTCGGCTCCAGTGGACGGATTGTGTCTGACCTTGAACTCAAAATTTGCGATGAAGAAGGCAAGGTGGTGAAAGATGGCGAGCGTGGCGAGATAGTGATTAAAGGCGAAAATGTGATGGCTGGTTATTGGAAAAATCCTGAATCAACCGCAAAAACAATCGTAGATGGTTGGCTTCACACGGGCGATATGGGCTATGTTACCCAAAAACACCCTGGTTATTTGTGGGTTGTGGGACGGTTCAAATCGTTGCTCATCAGTGCCGATGGCGAAAAGTACAGTCCAGAGGGCTTTGAAGACGGCTTGACCGATAGCAGCGAGTTTGTGGAACAAGTGGTGCTACATAATAACCAAGATTTATATACGATTGCTTTGATTGTACCCAACAAAGACGCTCTGATGGAGTATGTTAAGTCCAAAGGTGGCGACCCAACGACCTTGGAAGGTAAGCAAGCGATGTTGCAAAAAATCCAAGACGAAATCGATGAATATAAAGCGGGTGGAAAACACTTTGGCGAGTTCCCCGAAAGTTGGCTTCCAGCGGCGATTGCTGTCTTGCCAGAGGCTTTTACCGAGCAAAACCATTTGGTGAACTCCACCATGAAAATCGTGCGAGGAAAGGTGGAAGAGTACTTCAAAGACCGTATAGAGTACGCTTATACCCCCGAAGGAAAACAATTATTTAATCCTAAAAATATAAATGCTTTTGAACAATGAACACTTCTGTAAATGACAAACGTAACGGGTTGTTGGCTTTAACCCCGATTATGGTAATGATTTTGCTATTGGTTGGCTTCGCCGTGTATTATCAATCAGTCGCAAGTATCCCTCTTTTGATTGTTTTTATCGGTACGGCTATCGCAGCGATTGCTTCAACGCCCAAGTTGTCGCTTTCGGATAAGATTGCTAAGTTTTCCGAAGGTGCAGGCTCACGCAACATGCTGTTGATGATTTGGATTTTTATTTTAGCGGGTAGTTTTGCTTCCACCGCGAGGCAAATGGGAGCGGTTGATGCGACTGTTAATCTGACCTTACAGATTTTGCCCGTTGATTTTGCCCTTGCAGGTTTGTTTTTTTCGGCTTGTCTCGTGTCGCTTTGTATGGGTACAAGTGTCGGGACGATTGTGGCTTTGATGCCCATTGTAGTGGAGTTGGCGAGCAGGACGGGGATTGAATTACCTTTGATTACGGCAGCGGTCGTTGGTGGAGCGTTTTTTGGCGATAACCTGAGTTTTATTTCCGATACGACCATCGTTTCTACTCAAACGCAAGGTTGCCAGTTGAGTGATAAATTTTATGCAAACATCAGAATAGCGTTGCCCGTAGCCATTATTACGGGAGTTATTTACCTGTTTATTGGCAAAGTGGATACCGAACCCATCATTGGAAGCATTAAATGGTGGAAAATTATTCCTTATTTGGCTGTGTTGGTGTTGGCAGCGTGCCGAATGAACGTGCTGATTGTGCTGTTGCTGGGTAATTTATTGACGTGTGTTGTGGGCATAGTGGATGGAAGTTACGATTTGCAAGGTTGGATTCAGGGCGTTACGGCAGGTATTATGGGCATGAGTGAGTTGATACTTATTTCGATGATGGCAGGTGGTATTTTTGCAATCATCAATCATAATGGTGGCTTGATTTACCTCACTCGGTTGCTTACTCGCAGGGTGCAAACGAAGCGTGGGGCAGAGGTGAGTATCTGTTTCTTGGTTGCGATTGCGAATTTGATTACGGCGAATAATACGGTGGCTATTTTGAGTGTTGGCGATATTTCCAAGTATATGTCAACCCGCTTCAACATTGACCCTCGTCGCAGTGCCTCGCTGTTGGATACGTCTTCTTGTATCGTGCAGGGACTTATTCCTTACGGTGCCCAATTGCTTATGGCAGGTAGTATTGCGGCTATTCCTTCGGTGAGTATAATGCCGTATTTGTACTATCCAATACTTTTGGCAGTTGCTGTGGGAGTGGCGATTGTGATGGATAAGTAAGTCGTTTTCGGTGAATAGTTAGATAAGTAACTTGCTGGTAATCAGTGAGTTACTTTTTTATTGACCGTTTTTGCTTATGAGCAGATAGTTTCCGTCCAAACGGGTTGCAGATACGTTTTCCAATGGAATGTTGGGTGCAGGAACGCCCGATTGGATGAGCGTTTGTTGGGATTCTTCGATGTGAATCTCGTCATAAAGTCCTGCTTGGATAAAACTATGCAATAACCGACTGCCACCTTCCACCAAAATAGAATGAATCTTTCGGTCGTATAAATCGGCAAGGATGGTTGGAAGGTCGGAGGTTTGATACACGATTGTCGGGGATTCGGAGGTTAAGATTCGGCTTTGTGGAGGGATACGATGATGGCAATCGACAGTGATACGAGTAGGGTGATGCCCGCACCAATGTGTGTTGAGCAAGCGTGGGTTATCCAACATGACGGTGTTCGTGCCGACCATAATACCCATGTTTTCAGCCCGTAGTTTGTGGACTAATTGCTTGGTGAGTGGGGTAGAAATGACGAGGGGTTGGTGGGTTGAATCGGTGCGAATCGTGTCTAAAAAGCCATCTTTAGTTTGAGCCCATTTGAGGGTGATATAAGGGCGTTTTTTCTCATAAAGACACAAAAAACGCTTGTTTAACTCCTTGCATTCTTGTTCCAATACATTACTTTCCACCTCAATGCCAGCCTCTTGGAGTTTTCGTAAACCTTGCCCAGCCACTAACGGGTTGGGGTCTAAACAGCCAACAATGACCTTTTTGATGCCTTTTTCGATAATCAAATCACAACACGGAGGGTTATGTCCCCAATGACTACACGGCTCCAAATTGACGACCAGCGTACATGCCGAGTAAGGAATCGAACAGCCCGATTTTTCAAAATTCTGGATACAATCTCGCTCGGCGTGGGCTTCTCCGAACTTTTTATGCCAACCCTCTGCCAAAATCGTCCCGCTTTCTTCCACCAAAACCGCTCCGACCATCGGATTGGGTGCCACGTCATATTTTCCCAAGCGTGCTAAATCCAAGCAACGCCGCATCAATAGTGCTTTATTCATGGCTCAAAATACGGTTGATTATTTCGTCTTCGGAGATATTTTTGAGGCACGCCAAAGTTCCTAATTTGCATTTTTTGCTCCCAAAAATACTGCATGGACGGCACGGCAACGCCACTTGCACACAGTCTTCCAGCCGTTGTCCCCAACCTAAAAAACCCGCATACGGATGAGTCGCTCCCCAAACCGAAATGACACGCGTCCCCACCAACGAAGCCAAGTGCATGTTGGAAGAATCCATCGTAATCATCGCCTTCAAATGCCGCATCATCTCCAATTCTTCGCCCAACGAGTATTTGCCCGCACACGAAACGACATTTGGATACTTCTTTTCCCAACTTTCCAAAACCTCTTTTTCGTTTTTTCCACCACCATATAGATAGATTTTGGTATGATTGCACAACTTTTCCACCACTTTTTCCATCTTTTCAATCGGATAGGTTTTAGTTGGGAAAGCCGCAAAAGGAGCAATGCCAATGCCATCTTTTTGGATATTTTCTTGCGGAGAAGTTGTGGGTAAATCAACCACCAAACCGAGTCGAATAAGCGTCTGTAAATGCCTATTTTGCATGGTTTGGATGGGTTTGAGGTGGTTATGCAGAAAGCGGAAGCGACTGATTCGTCCTTTGTGCAAACAGGCTGTTTGTATGCCTTTTAGCCGAAAAAGGAACAGCAAAAAACGGCTTCGCAACACGTTGTGCATATCGCCCACAGCATCAAAACGACCATAATCTATTTCGCGAAACAAACGAATCAGACCTTTGATGCCTTTGTGTTTGCCTTTCAAATCCGCACCAAAAAAATGCACATTTTCGGGGAAGTTGGCAAAAATATCTTTGAAATTTTCACGCGACAAAACCGTAATCTGCAACGAAGGGTACTGCACCGCGAGCGACCGAACGATGGGAGCCAAAAGTGCCACATCGCCCAACGCAGAAAACCGTATCAGTAGCAGGTTATTTATCATAGTTGGTCATTTCAAAGTACTTTTTCAGCACACCTACCGAGATCATATCTTCGATTTGCTTATTTTTGAATTGCTCAATGTAGGCGTGTGCATTGGCTAAAATGGATGTTACTTTTTATACAGCACAGGGTTCAAACTTGGGTCGTTGTACATTTTCATCTGTTTGTACATCTTCATAATCCGCTCGCCACTTGCATAATCCTCCAATAACTGCGAAATTGAAACGGTCATATCCTCCAACTGAGCGAGCAAAACCTGCAATTTTTCCTTGCATTTGGTGCGTTGATCTTCGCTGCTGTCGTCGCGGGTTGTTTCGATATTCATGTGATAAATTTTGAGGTGCAAAATGCTCAATCGGTCTATTGCCCAAGCGGGACTTTCGGTATTGATTTTTGCATTGGGTTTGGGCAAAACTGCGTGATATTGTTCCCAAAAATAGCTATCAATTCGCTCCACCATATCTGTACGGTCTTGGTTGGAAGCGTCAATTCGGCGTTTGATTTTCAACGCTTCAACGGGGTCAATCGCAGGGTCGCGAATAATATCCTCCAAGTGCCATTGAATGACGTCAATATAACTTTTGAGGTATAAAGCGTACTCAATAGTGCCTTCTTTGTAGGGATTATGGATGGGAGCATCAACGTTATCGGTTTTATGGTAGTCGATAATCGTTTGCTTAAAAATCGAATTAGCGGTTTCAACAAAATTCATAACATTCACACTTTTTTTATTGCACAAAGATATATTTTTTTTGAAAATTACAGCAAAAAATATCATTGCAAGTTTTTGAATAAAAACATTATTTTTGCAAAAAAATCAATACTATGAAAACACGTCTTCTTATTTTATTATCAATCAATTTGATAGCAACTACTGTTCTTTTGGCAGACAATGTAGGTGTGCCGTCTGCGTGT
>JBGUYG010000010.1:0-7029 GCA_045118535.1 Paludibacteraceae bacterium | reverse complement strand
TGGTGCCATAGCCAACACTTTTGTGAATAAAGATGGATATCCCGCTTGGTTAGATTATTAATTTTGTTATTAATGATAAGTATACATAATGTAAAAATAATTAACGGAAAAAGCCGAAAATCCGATAAAGAGTAGGCAAAATTTAAGGAATTTAATTTTTATGACAACAAAAAAAACTCTACTGCTACTATCAATTGTAGCAACATGCTTGTTTCTAACAAGTTGCGAACCAAGCGTAATTAAAGAAGACATGCCTAAATTATTTGCTGCATGTGCAGGATCCCCAAAATGGGTAGGTAGTGAACTATATAACTACACTATCAACAAATACGAAAAGGAGACAACAGAAAAATACAAAAAAGAACATGCTGGCGAATCTGGAGATGATTTATGGAGTGGAGATTTTGTATATGAACCTGGTGATGACATGTGGAATCTTCAAGTATTAAAAGAGAGTGAAGATGATTACGGAGATGAGATTACAGCAGATGACTTGTATGAGTTTCTCCAAAATGGAAAGCAACCGAAATCTAATGTTGATTACAGCACTGCCTTTACAAATGCTTTCTGGGGAGATGTACTTGGGATGGGTAATGAAATGAAAAGTAAAACTCGTGCATTTAAGACCGCTTACAAAGTTTGCAACGGACATTTGGAGCCTATTAGGAAAAACATTTGCAAAAAGGTAGAAATATATGATTACCGCGAAGACAAAGAAGCTTCGAGTAAAAGAGTGAAGGTATATGATGTTGTATACAAAATCAATGCTCAATTTTATGTTTGGTGTACCGTTCACGATTTAGGAGAAACATTTGAAGTTAACTATGTTAATTCAGCCAAATTATTTTCAAATTTAGGTTTTTAGTTGATGAAAAAGCTATTATTTTCTTTATTCAGCATGCTAACAATAAGTATGTCTGCACAAATTGTAAGGTTCTCTGATGACTTGCTATCTCAGTATGAAGACAAGAAGCAAGAAGAGATATTTAATTTCGATTCTCTATTCCCTCCTGTTAATTTTGATAGAATGATAAGGTCCATCTCACTCGATGGGTGTAGTGAGTGGTTCTATGGGCACAAATGGTCTTTTTTTCCATACTACAACTACATTGGGTATCATATATATATTCCCCGATATCGAGACATCTATCAACCCGTATTATCTGTTAATGAAACTTACGATACTATAGCATACGATTGTCCGCCAGAGGGAGTATATGAAGTTATAGGAATGGTCGTAACGGACGACGAGTGTGACGATATAAAACAATTAATAAGGAACGCGAAAGTAAAAGACCCTAATATGCTTTCCCCTCAAAGGTACTTACATTTTTTGAGTGGCATCGGAAGTATAAAAAGCATCAATGCAGATATTCATAATGGGGTTAAGCTCTCAACTCGTGATGCTATGCTAATTCTACATGGGGCAAATAACTATTTATATTATGCAAAACTTGGGGATTTTTTTTATGGTGCTTTTCTTGTAGAGCAATATGATTATATTAAAGAATATCTTTTGAACAATGAGTGGGTTCTTGGCACGCCAGGAGAAGAATTAAGTATTTATACCAAAGATGGACTAAAGTTCCGTTTTGAAGACACAATTGGAGTAAGTATAAAAGAGCTCGCCACTAAAGAGAGGGATTTGTTTGCAATAATGAAAGTAGGCCCGGATTCCATTCTTTATTCATGTTCTGTGGAATGGGGCAGGGGAAAGTATTATAAGTATGAATCCGTTGACAATTCTGAAGAGCATTCCAGTCGTAGGCTCAACTCCGACACACTTGACTATTTGTATTTTAGGTGCAATTATGATAACTCAGCATTATTAGTCCGCAAACATGATTATGTTCAGATGGCAGAAATTGACAAGATTTTTTTTGACAAGGTCACAGCATATCGAAAGAAGCAAGAAAAAGAAGAAAAAGAAGCAACAGCACGCAGAGAAGCTATAGAAGAAAAAGCGAGAAAAGAAGAATTCGCACGCAGAGAAGCTATAGAAAAAGCGAGAAAAGAAGAATTTGCACAAATGATGAAAGAGGAGGAACATCGACGTCAACAACAAAAACAATCTCTGATATCTAAATATGGCGATAAGTACGGCTTATTAATCTTTAACCATAAAGTTACTCTCGGAATGACTAAAGAAATGTGTTTGAAGTCATGGGGAACTCCGCGGAATAAAGTTGTTCGGAAAACACCGAATGGTACACAAGAAGTATGGATATATGGAATAGACCAATACCTTATATTTGTAAATGGGATACTCACAGAAACAATGTCTTAGTGGTCAAATAATTGAATCTCATCAATAACATGCAAGGAGCGTCACATCTAATAGTGTGACGCTTACTTTATAAGTTTTATGTGGCGACTACCTTTTAATAAGGAGTCCTTATTGCACGAAGCTTAAACGATTATTTCTAATCCTTGTAACATGAGGATTGCTACAAATTGACGATTTTACGATGTGGATTGGATCGCTCCCATCAACAAAAAAAACGCCCCAAGATTTCTCTTGGAGCGTCAAAGTGGCGGTTACCTACTCTCCCACATTGTAACAATTGACTTAACGAATCTATTCGGAATGATATTTACTACTAATATTCTTTTTTGAAAAATTAATCTGTCCAACTTTTGGGAACACATCATTTTCCCAACTTCGTCCAACCTTTATCTTCTGGACGAGTGATACGAAGCCATGCTAACATCGCATCCACATTCGCAAGCGTACTAATAAAGAAGAAAACAGACGTAAAATAACTGCCAATGAGGATATTAAAAATCGTACCTACAACGCAAAACAGCACCCAGAAAAACCAAGCGTCATTCTTTTGGTACATCAGCCAATAGTTCGCCAAACAAGACGAAGCAATCATAAACGAACTCAGCAGTTTGAGCAACATGTTATCCAAGAAACTCTCGTGTGCCAGCCAAGACAGCAACGCATAGTCGCCCAACCAAATCACCAAACAAACCAACAGCGTGATAAGAAGCGATTTGAAGTCAATAAAAGCAGGGTGCATCTCGCTTTGACCAGCTTCCAAACTATCCAACAGATTTTTCCTCCACGAGAAAAACGTCTTGATTTGAATCGGAATAAATATAATAAAATACATCAACACCAAGTCATAATGCCCTTGCAAAAAGAACTGCATCGCCAAGCATAACGACATGCCAATGCCAAAAACATAGCCTAAATAGTTGTGCGGATTACGAATAAGCAAAATATAAATCACCCCAATAATACTGCCAAATAAACCCACATAATACACGAGTTGGTCCCACAAAATTAACCTACCACTTAATGCGGGAATAAAACGCTCCAACAGGTAAAAAACGAGGAACAAGAAAGCGTAAAAAATAATCGAACCGATGGTCGTTTTGAGAATATCTGCCTTTAATTGACTGTGTACTTGCTGAATATCTGCCATAAATGTTTCTTTTGATTTTTATACAAAAATAGGTGAGCAACACACGTACAGCATTGCCCACCTATGCTATACTTTACTAAAAATTACTTTTTGCGGTTGCCGTAACGCGACATAAACTTGTCCACACGTCCTGCGGTATCCACCAACTTCGATTTACCCGTATAAAATGGGTGCGATGTGCTCGAAATTTCCAATTTTACGAGTGGATAGGTTTCGCCATCAATTTCGATGGTGTCGCGTGTGGTAATCGTTGAGCGGCTAAAAAACTGCGTTCCGTCACTCATATCCCGAAACACAACCACACGATAATTATCTGGATGTATGCCTTTTTTCATAATTGTGCTGCTATAACGTTTAACTTCACTTCACCTTTTACTTCGCGGTGCAATTTAACCGTTGCCACATACTCACCGAGTTGGTTGATGTCCTCAACGATGATGATACGTTTGTCTATTTCCAAACCTTGTTTAGCCAACGCCTCTGCAATCTGTGTCGTAGTAACACGACCAAAGATTTTGCCTTTTTCGTTGGCTTTAACAGGAATATCCAAAACGAGTGTTGCCATTTTTTCAGCCGTTGCTTGGGCTTCTGCCAATAATTTAGCCAATTTATGCTCTTGTTGGCGTAACAACTCTGCACGTTCTGCCAAATTACTTTTGTTGGCGATGACTGCTATTTTATTAGGAATCAGATAGTTGCGTCCGTAACCGTCACGAACTTTTACAATATCGTATTTATAACCTAATGCTGCGAAATCTTGCTTTAATATAATTTCCATAATCACTCCTTTCTTACTTTAACATATCTGTTACATAAGGAAGCAACGCCAAATGACGAGCCTTTTTGATTGCTTGTGCAACTTTCCTTTGGTATTTCAAACTCGTACCAGTGATACGGCGAGGCAAAATGCGACCTTGTTCGTTCAAAAACTTCTTCAAGAAATCAGCATCTTTGTAATCGATGTACTTAATCCCACTTTTCTTAAAGCGACAATACTTTTTGCGTGTTGCTGTGGGTTGTTGTTTCGTTAAGTAACGAATTTCTCCTGTTTCTGCCATGGCTTAATCCTCCTGTGTTAAATCGTTTTCCATTTCAATAATCTCTTCCATCTTCTCATCTACCTTAGGTTGTTCTGTTTTCTTACCATTAAGGCGTTTTTGAGAATACTCGTAAGCATATTTATCCAAACGAGTGGTTAAGAAACGCATAATACGTTCATCACGCACAAAGGCAGTCTCTAATACTGCAACAACAGCAGGGTCAGCATCAAACTGAAGCAAGTTGTAAAAACCTGAATTTTTCCCCATGATAGGATAAGCCAAATGCTTCATCCCCCATTCCTCACGATTGGTAATCGTAGCACCATTTTGTTTGAGTAAGTTCTCAAACTTATCCACCGCTTCCTTCATCTGAACTTCAGATAGAACTGGCAATAAAATGAAAACGGTTTCGTAGTGTTTTAACATTTAATAATGATTTATAATTTTTTAATAAACATAGCGGAATAACCCGCAAAACCTTACGAAGTTACAGCAAAAAAAATAAAACACAAACTTTTTTGCAAAAAAACATTATTTTCGTGATAAAATTGCAAAAATTATGAGTAGTATCCGCGTTGTCGCTAAGACGTTTGCCAAGCATATCCAAGAAAAGAATCTCAATCCACAGGACTATGTGTTTGTTTTTCCGAACCGACGAGCAGGTTTGTTTTTTCGCAAATACCTTGCCCAAGAGTTTGAAAAGCCCATTATCGCTCCTAAAATCACGACTATTTCGGAATTGTTTAGCGATTTTAGCCCACTAAAAAAAGAGACGGATATTGCTTTGCTGTTTCGGTTGTACGATATTTATACGAACGTTATTCGCGAGCAAAACGGTGTGCCAGAGCCATTGTCCGATTTTATTCATTGGGGCAAGATGATGCTGAACGATTTTTCGGAAGTGGATAACCATTTGGTCGCCAACGTGGATAAATTATTTGCAAATATCGTTGATTTACAAGAAATTAATAGTCGATTTGCGGGTTATTTAGATTCCGACCAAATTGATGCCATTCGCTCGTTTTGGCAATCGTTCAGTGCCAGCAAACCCGAAGCAATGCACGAGAAATTCTTGGAAAATTGGAATTTATTGTTGCCGTTGTATAATCGTTTGCGGGAGAGTTTACTGGGCGAAAATCTGGCTTATGGTGGTATGCTTCAACGCGATGTGATTGAAAATTTTGAAAAAATCCCAGACGATGCCAAACAGTATGTTTTTGCTGGCTTCAATGCCCTTTCGCAAAGTGAGGAACAACTGATGCTCAAATTGCAAGAAAAAGGCATTGCCGACTTTTATTTTGACTACGATTTGGACATTATCACCGACCCTGAGAATCGGGCTTCGTTATTCATCAAAGATAACAAAAAGTTTCGCTCAAAACTCAACGTAGAAGCCGAAAATTACCAACAACCGCACGTACAATGGATTAACGTGCCAGGCACAATCGCACAAACCTACGAGGTGCACAAAATACTTGACCAATTATTCCCAAAAACAACTACCGAAGAGGATTCTTACGCCAACACGGCTGTTATTTTGCCCGATGAAGCGTTGCTGTTGCCGTTGCTCAACACGATTCCCGAACAAATCAAAAAAATCAACGTTACGATGGGTTATCCGCTACGTGCAACCAATTTGTATGCACCTATTATGTACCCCGAACGTTATTTTGAAAACTTGGAACAAAGCAACTTGGACGCTATTCTGCAAGCCTTGCAAGACAAGTTAAAAGAGATGCAAACGCAAGAAGAAAGCGAGGCGTATTTCCAAATCCAATCCCAACTAAATGTGTTGATTGATTTGCTGGAAAACCAAACATACAAGGGCTTTTTTGAGGCAGAAAAAGATCCGATAAAATTCTTTTTTGACATTCTGCGAATGCTCACATTGGATATAAAAATCTCGTATGTGGGCGACTATATTGACGGTTTGCAGGTGATGGGCGTGCTGGAAAGTAGGGCGATTGAGTTCGAAAATGTGATTATTACTTCGTTTAATGACGATATTTATCCAGGCAATAGTGCCAACAACAATAGTTTTATTCCTTTTCATTTGCGGAAAGGGTTTGGATTGCCGACTTTTGAGCGAAAAGATGCGATTTATTCCTACAATTTTTACCGTTTGATTGCCCGTGCAAAGCGTGTTTTTTTCATCTCCAACAACCAAGCAGACGACAACCAAAGCAACGAGCCGTCACGCTTTTTGTATCAACTCAAATATCAATACCGTTGGCAGATTGAACAAAAACAGGTCGTATCAAACGCACAAGCGGAACAAAGCATTCAATCCATTGCCAAAAATGAGCAAACGCTTGAAAAACTCAACGAACTCGCACAAAAAGGCATTTCTGCCACATTTTTGAACGATTATATCCGCTGCCAATTTTATTTTTATTGGAAGCATATCCAGCAGGTTGCCGAGCAAAAACAAGATGAAGAAATCTTTGATCATGCACGCATTGGAACCATTTTTCATAATGTGATGCGACTGCTTTACGAGCCGTACATCAATCAAAAAGTAAATAGCAAAAAGGTGGAAAAGTTGCAGAAATTGG
>JBGUYG010000009.1:0-18440 GCA_045118535.1 Paludibacteraceae bacterium | reverse complement strand
AGCACACATAACACACCCGCAGTGGCATTTTCTATGATTTTAATGCACTCTTCTTGCGGAAGTTCTTGCCTGTTACGTCGCATCGGTCTAAAAAATTGCTCCATAGTATGATTAACTATTCAATCGTATCCCCACGAATAAAAACAAAAACGAATCTTTTGGATATATACATTTGTTAATTTCGTATGACAAAATTACAGAAAAAAACGCTCAAAACCAACTTTTATGTTTTTTTTTATATTTTTATTGTACCTTTGTGCCGTTTTGAGAGCGAACTTAACGTGGTTGTTATATAAAATAATGTGCATTTGTCCGAAAATCGAATGGCACAAAAAAGTATGGCAATTGTAAAAAAATGTTAATAGAAGTACTAAAATCAAAGATACATCAGGTAAAAGTAACCGAAGCAAACTTGTATTATGTAGGTTCTGTCACGATTGATGAAGATTGGATGGACGCCGTGGGGATGGTTGCTGGGGAGAAAGTGCAAGTGGTGGATATAACTAATGGAAGTCGTTTGTGGACGTACACAATAGCAGGGAAACGTGGGTCGCATTGCATTTGCATCAATGGAGCAGCCGCACACTTAGTACACGTAGATGACATCGTTATCATCATGGCATTTGCACAACTAACACCGGAAGAAAACAAAACTTTCAAACCGAAAATAATTTTTCCTATGGAAAATAAAATAAATTAATTATTAACTTTTTAAATTTTAGTTTTATGAACAAAACAGATTTGATTAAAAGTGTTGCTAAAGCAACGGATTTGACACAAGTTAAAGCAACTGAAGTTGTAGGTGCTGTGTTGGAAGACATCGTAAAATCTTTAAAAAAAGGCGAAGCTGTTACTTTGAATGACTTCGGTACATTCAAAATCACACAACGCAAAGCAAGAAAAGGTTTCAACCCACGTACAAAACAACCCATTCAAATCCCTGCTAAAAAAGCAGTTAAATTTACTCCTTACAAAACACTTTCTAATCTCTAATTAGATTGTGTGTAATGAAAGACTTCTATGGCAAGAAACGGCTATAGAAGTCTTTTTTAAATTTTGATTATGTCTTCTTTTTTTGATTTACAACATACGGATTTGCATAGCAACGCTCGTGCGGGCGTGATTCATACCGACCATGGCGACATCCAAACTCCCATCTTTATGCCTGTGGGGACGGTTGGAACGGTGAAAGGTATTCATGTTCGCGATTTGGAAGAAGATATTCACGCACAAATTATTTTAGGCAACACATATCACCTTTTTTTGCGTCCGGGCATTGATATTTTGCAGCAAGTGGGGGGATTGCATCGCTTTGAGAATTGGAATCATCCGATTTTGACCGATTCGGGCGGCTTTCAGGTTTTTTCGCTTGCCGATATTCGCAAAATGAACGACGATGGCGTGGAGTTTTCGTGCCATTTGGACGGTCGGAAGTTACTTTTTACGCCCGAAAAAGTGATGGATATTGAACGAAGCATTGGAGCAGATATAATGATGGCTTTTGACGAGTGTTGCCCCGGACAAGCCGACGAAAAATATGCCAAAGAGAGTTTAGACCGCACCAATCGTTGGCTGGATAGATGTATTGAGCGGTTTGATAGCACCGAAGATTTGTACGGTTATAAGCAGCATTTGTTCCCTATTGTGCAAGGGTGCGTCTATAAACACCTTCGCGAAGATGCCTCTAAACGGTTGCGTGATTTAGACCGTGACGGGTATGCGATTGGTGGTTTGGCAGTGGGCGAGCCAACCGAAAAAATGTATGAAATGATTGAAATAGTGAACGCTATTTTACCACAAAATAAACCCCGTTATTTGATGGGCGTAGGCACACCCGCGAACATCTTGGAAGGCATTGAACGAGGTGTGGATATGTTCGATTGCGTCATGCCCACCCGCAACGGTCGCAACGGAATGATGTTCACCAGCAACGGCATCATCAATATGCGGAACAAAAAATGGGAAAATGATTTCAGCGAATTAGACCCGTGTGGCACTTCGTTTGTGGATAAAACCTACTCCAAAGCGTATGTGCGACACCTCATTCATGCCCAAGAGATGTTAGGTTTGCAGATTTTGAGCCAACATAACCTCGCTTTTTATTTGTGGTTGGTCAATCAGGCTCGCGAACATATCTTGCAAGACGATTATGTAACGTGGAAGAAAAATATATTACCGCAACTTTCGCAACGGTTGTAAATGAAAAAGATTGATTTATACATAATTAAGAAATTTTTGGGAACGTTCTTTTTTTCCATCGTTCTTATTTTGAGTATCGCCATCGTGTTTGACATCACCGAACACATGGACGATTTTTTTGAAACGCAAGTGTCGCTAAAAGAAATCATCACTGACTATTATATCCCGTTTATTCCCTACTATATGAATATGTTTAGCCAATTATTCATATTCATTGCCGTGATTTTTTTCACGAGTAAGATGGCGAGTAATAGTGAGATTATTGCGATTTTAGCGGGTGGAGTGAGTTACCGGCGTTTTGTGCTACCGTATATGATTTCTGCCACAATTCTTTTTTTGTTGTGTTTTATTTTAGGGGGTTATGTTATCCCGCACGCAACAGCCAAAATGCTCCGCTTTACAGATACATATATTCACAAATTTACCAGCGAAAATGCCCATAATATCCATCTGATGGTGGAACCCAACACGATTTTATATATTGAATCGTTCCGCAAAGACCAAAATATGGGCTATCGAGCTTCATTTGAAACGTTCGAAGATAAAACGCTCAAAGAGCGAATCATTGCTGAACGCATTTATTACGTGGAAGATTACCATTGGTACTTTGAACGATACACCAAACGAACCTTTGAAGGGCTTAAAGAGGCTTTGGAACGCGGGGAACGCTTAGATACAACCATTCATATCCATCCTAACGAACTTTTTATTACGCAAGAGATGGCTCAACAGATGAACAATCACGAGTTGTACCAATACCTCAAAACGCAACGGTTACGTGGTGCGGGTAGTTTGGAGGCGTTTGAAACCGAATGGTGGAAGCGTTGGGCAAACCCTGTGGGGGCGTTTATCATGACCTTGCTGGGAGTTACCTTGAGTAGCAAAAAACAACGTGGTGGAACGGGCAAAAACTTAGGAATCGGCATCGTCCTTTCCGCTATTTACATACTTTTCTCCACCGTGAGCACCAGCTTTTCGGTAGGTGGTTTGATGAGTTCATTTACGGCCGTTTGGTTGCCCAATTTCCTTTTCCTCGCTATCTCAATCGCTCTCTATCGCAAAGTAAGTCGATAAAATTATTTGACTTCTTGCACTAATTTTAGCGTAGCAGGTGAATAGCGAGAATCAGATTCTAAAGTGATGGTAATAGAAATAGTTTCTTCGTCTTTATTGTCAGGAAGAGATTTGACTTTATAAAAGACGGGAATTACACCGTAATTATATCCAGGTTTGAATTTTAATTCATATTTTGCTTCGTCCGCGGTAATGGACGTACAAGATTCGCCAATCAATTTATTTAAATTCAATTTATCATCCTCGTACGAAACTAATTCTGCTATATCCTTACCTTCGAGTTCAACTTTCAAAGAAATCAAATCATTCGTGAAAGAATTAAAGCCAAGCGAAAAATAAATATCTTCTTCTTTTGCATTTGGGTCATTTCCATCTAAAGTAATAGTTTCAAGTTTCCAAGCAGTCTTATTTGCATCCCAGTCAACATATAAGGTGTCGTTTGGATCTGTACTTTTTGTGGCAACTTCACCATTAGCATTTATTTTATACTTCAAAAAATACGAAGTAGAAATTTGCGGTGCATATTCGTTCTTGGAATCTATGTTACAAGAAGTCAAAAATGCCACTGCAATAACAGCCAAAATCGTAATATAATTTTTCATAATTTATTGTTTTATAGTGTTTTAGTGCGACATAAAGGACTCGAACCTTCACTCTTTCGAACTAGATCCTAAGTCTAGCGCGTCTACCAATTTCGCCAATGTCGCAATTGTTATTTTATCAAAAATCCCTTATTGTTTGGGTGCATCGTCGAATCAACGGTCATCGGTGTGATGCTGATTTTGTGATGATTAACTGCCCACTCGTCTGTATCGGTTTGGTCGGGTTCGGCATTGACAAACTCACCCACCAACATATACATCTCGTTGCCATTTTCGTTCCGATACAGGTCTAATTCCTTCGTCCACCACCCTTTGCATTGCCGCGTATATTGTATGCCTTCAATCTTGCCGATAGGTGCATTGATGTTGTAAAAACAGCCATAGGGTCGCTCCTTTTGGCGTAACTCCTTCACTAAGTCGGGTATAAAAGGTGCAAAATCCGAAAAATCCGCCTCCAAACTATGGTCGCACAACGAAAACCCAATTCCCAAAATATCATGCTCTGCTCCCACTCTGCAAATCCCTAACGTACCCGAATAAACCGAATTGATAGAGGTGTTACTCCCATGATTGATGCCACTCGCGATGAAATCTGGTCTGCAATTTTTCCTCGCATAAATGGTGTTCAATGCCAATTTAACACAATCGCTCGGCGTGCCATTCGTGAGATATACATCCACGTCCAAATCCTCAAATACTCGCCCTAAACTACGCAATTGCAACGGTTTACCAATCGTCAGACTTGCTCCTGCCCCACTGCGAGGACCTTCGGGTGCCACCACATCTATATGCCCCAACGGTGCCAAAGCCTTTATCAAAGCCATTATACCACCCATTCCCCAACCATCATCATTCGAAACTAATATATTCATGTATTTCTATCTTCTTTTTTAACGACAATTTTTATACCATTTTTTTGACCTTATCCATAATCATCGTGGCTAAGTTCTCCGCTTCTTGTGGGGTTTGCGCCTCCGAGATTACACGTATGATAGGTTCTGTATTGGATTTACGCAAATGCACCCAACCTTGTTCAAAGTCAATTTTTACGCCATCCACATCGTTGATTTTCTCGTTTTTGTACGCTTCTTTGATGGTTGCCAATAACGAATCTACGTTTGTGGCAGGCGTTAATTCGATTTTGTTTTTCGAATTGTAATAGTTCGGATAGGTCTTCCGCAACTCACTCACCGTGCATTTTTTCGCCGCCAACTGGGAAAGGAAAAGCCCAATGCCCACCAAAGCGTCTCGCCCGTAATGACTTTCGGGGTAAATCACACCGCCGTTCCCTTCGCCACCAATAACCGCATGGGTACGTTTCATCTCAGCCACCACATTCACTTCGCCTACCGCACTCGCCGTGTAGTTTCCGTTGTGCCGCTTGGTTATGTCGCTCAAAGCCCGCGTAGACGACAAGTTGCTCACCGTGTCGCCCGCAGTGTGGCTCAACACATAATCCGCAACGCTCACCAAGGTATACTCCTCGCCAAACATATCGCCATTTTCGCACACAATCACCAGCCTATCCACGTCCGGATCCACCACAAAACCTACATCCGCCTTATGTTCGCGTAAATAGGTGCTGATTTGAGTTATGTTCTGCGGAAGCGGCTCGGGGTTATGCGGAAAATGCCCGTCTGGTGTGCAATTCAACTCCACCACATTGTTCACTCCCAACGCCCGCAACAGAGCAGGAATAGCGATGCCTCCTACCGAATTAACCGCATCAATCGCCACCGTAAAATTGGCTTGGGCAATCGCGTCCGTATCCACCAATTGCAAGTTACGCACATTAGCAATATGGTAAGGCAGGTAGTCTTTGTAAGTTACTTTGCCCAGATTATCCACCTCGGCAAACACAAAATCTTCCGCTTCGGCAATCGCCAACACCTCTTGACCCTCTTGTGCGTTCAAAAACTCACCTTTCTCGTTCAACAGTTTCAGAGCATTCCACTCTTTGGGGTTATGGCTTGCGGTCAGAATGATACCCCCTGCTGCTTGCTCGCCTGCAACAGCCAAACAAGTCGTAGGAGTAGTTGCCAAGCCGATATTGACCACATCGTAACCCATGCCAATCAGCGTTCCCGTTACCAATGCGTCCAACATCTCGCCCGAAATACGTGCATCACGCCCGACCACCAACGTCTTATTGTTGGGCAAATTTTTCTGCCTTTGGGTCGCATACGCACACACAAACCGCACTATATCCAACGGATTAAGCCCTTCTCCCACGCGTCCACCGATGGTTCCACGGATCCCCGAAATACTCTTAACGATTGCCATATATCAAAATTTAATCGCACAAAGGTAATAAAAAAATGAAAATTGTTGCTATTTTTTTGCAGACATTTTTTGTTTTTTCAAAATAAATTGTACTTTCGCAATTGTAAAATGCAGTTTGCAAAATTGACACAAAAAAATGACGGGATTAACAGATGATATTCTAAGCAATAGTGCCGAAAAAGCGCCTAATTTGTTGAATATCAATACTTTATACCCCCCCCCCGCAAATCGTTGATTTTCAATCATTTAAGCAAGGTTTTTCAGCAAAGTATTTACTTTGTTGTGTTTTTGGCATGTCCATCGTCTTGGGAGCGTTGGCACATTATTATGGTTGATACGGCAAAAACTGCAAAACTGAAATAGCAAAAAATATAATTTTAAATACTTATTATCATGAAAAAGTTTTTTATTTTGGCTACATACGTTGTAGCAAGTTTATTCGCAACAAAGGCTTGGGCAGAAGCTCCTGCATCACCAGAAAATGCACCTGCTGCACCAACGCATGATGTTGCAAATGTAAAAGCTCTTTATTGCAACACATACACGGAGAATAATCTCTCGTTTGATGTCTCCCCAACAACAGGCTGGCAAGAATTGACGCTTTCGGGTACAAAAGTGCGTTATACAGAGAATTTTTCCTCCTGCACAATTACGAGTACGACACAAAGTTCATACGATTGCAGTGGATACCCTAAGTTTCATTTTGATGTTTGGGTACCAGAAGCAGGAACTGTGGAGTTTAAATTTATTGGTGAGAATTTTGAAAAGCAAATTACGATTAGTGGTTTAAATGCAAATTGGAATACTATAGATGCTGATTTGACATGGTGGACGACAGATTATGATTTCAGTACTCTCAAGTCTATTGTTTTATCTGATTATAAAATAAGCGGTAGTATTGTAACAGACCAACCTATTGCTTTTACCAATTTCTATTTTTGGAAAGAAGCAGAAGTAGATCCTGCAACAAGACCAGCTACTGCTCCAGCAGTGCCAGGCATCCCAGAAGATAAAGTGTATGCTTTGTTCTCGGCTACCTATCAAACGAATACATACAATTTTGAACCATTAGCATGGGGAGGGACAACAGCATGGGAATCTCTTACATTTGCTAATGGACAAAAAGCTTTTTACACCCCATCTCTTTTATACGATGCATGTACAAATTGGGGTGCTTCCTCATATAATTTTACTAAATTTGATGCTTTCCATATTGATATTTGGGTAACCGTTGATTCAAAAATAAAAATTACATTTGAGGCGTTAAAAAAAGAAGAAGGTGGTTCGGGTTGGAAAGATGGTGCAACTTTTGACCTCAAAGGCAATCAATGGAATAGTGTGAAAGTAGATTTATTAAATGCACCCTATCAAACTTATGATTTCAAAGATTGTAAGTATCTTGTACTTGAAGGTTTTGTTAAAACGGATGGTACTTCTGCCGAAAAAACTCCTTTTGCTGTTGCTAATGCTTATTTTGGTTATGCAGAAAACATTATCAATGCTGTTGAAAATGTTTCTGTGCAAGGTCAACCAGCCGTTAAGAAGATTGTCAATGGTCAGTTAGTGATTGAAAAAGACGGCAAACGTTATAACGCTCTCGGCGTAGAATTATAAAAACAACTTACACGCCTTGTGCCACGTGCATGGGGCGTGTTTTTTATCCCTTAAATCTATGAGAAAACACATTTTTGTTCTACTGATGCTCTTGTTGCCGTGCGTTTTGATGGCACAAATCAAGGGCGTAGTATTGGACGAATCGGGCGAACCGATTATCGGTGCTTCGGTGGTTGTTGTGGGTACCAATCAAGGCACAATAACCGACTTTGATGGACAATTTGTCATTGAAAACGCACCCAGTAATGCGACCATTGAGGTTACGTATTTGGGCTATCTTCCGCAACAGTTGTCTGCAACGGCTTCGATGACCATCACGCTTCGCGAAGACGTACAAAACCTTGAAGACGTGGTTGTGGTGGGTTATGGTGCTGCAAAAATCAAGGATTTGACTTCGCCGATTGAGTTGGTGAAAGGTGATGCGTTGGTTTCGATCCCCAGTTCCAACCCGATGGCTGCTCTGCAAGGCAAGGTTTCGGGTGTGAATATCGTCAACTCGGGTGTGCCGGGTGCGGGTCCAACGGTGCAAATTCGTGGTATTGGCTCGTTTAGCAATAACACGCCTTTGTACGTCGTAGATGGTATGTTTTACGACAATATCAACTTCCTCAACAATAGCGATATTGAGGAGATGTCGATTATGAAAGACGCTTCGGCAGCGGCTATTTATGGCGTGCGTGCTGCTAACGGCGTGGTGATTATCACGACCAAACGTGGCAAACAAAATCAACGTGCCGACATCACGTATGACGGTTATGTGGGCTTGCAAACGGTAAGTAATATCATCCCGATGACCTCTTCCAACCAATATGCCGAGATGATGTTGGAAGCCAATTCGCGTGCTTATTCGCGTATGATTCGTAACTCAATGGATTTGTATGGTGGTACGTACGATGACGCAACGGGGCTTTATCATCTTGCTCAAAACACAAATTGGTACAAGGAATTGCTTCGTCCTGCCTTGATTACGAACCATAGTATCAATATCAATGGCGGTAACGACAAAGCGACGTATGGCGTGGGCGGAAGTTACCTCTACCAAAATGGTATTATGAACACCGACAACGGCTATAATCGTTTGAATCTCCGCAGTAACGTGGAATATAAGGCGTTTAAGTGGTTGACGGTTGGTTTTAATGGTATTTTTGTGCAAAGCGAACAGCAACTGCCGAACAATGCGGCTTGGCAACAGGCGTATAATATGCCGGGAATCTTCCCCGTTTATGACCCTGCCACAGCCGATAAGTACACAGATGGCTACGCTTCACCCAACACGCTTCAATTGACGAATAACTTCTACAATCCTGTGGCAACAGCGAAGTTATACGACAGTCGCAACAAAAACAATCAAGTGATGGCAAATGTGTACGCACAGTTTAATATCTTGCCCGAAAAATTATCCTTGCGGACTTCGTACAACTACGACTATACAGGTATGCGAGCAACGATTTTTATCCCTGAATACTATATAGGTAGTGAGCAAAAAAATGAGACCTCCACGTTGACCAAAAGCACCACGTCCTACAATAATTGGATTTGGGATAACACGCTCACGTACAGCGACACGTGGGGCAAAAGTTCGTTGAAAGTGATGCTCGGTTTGAGTACGCGAGAGGAAAGCAACTACTATCTGTGGGGCAAGGCACAAGAAGTGCCAGACGGCAAAGAGAGTTATCGCTACATCAATTTGGGTAATTCACAAGGTCGTGAAGTGGGCGATGATGGTTTCCGCTATCGTGCTTTGTCGTATTTTGGACGGTTGAATTATTCGTTTGACGATCGTTATACGTTGATGCTCACGCTTCGTCGCGATGGTAGCAGTAAATACAACGACAAATGGGGTACGTTCCCTTCGGTGGGTGCTGCTTGGACGCTGACGAATGAGAGTTGGCTCAAAGGTTTGGAAAACTTAAATTATCTCAAATTGCGTGCAAGTTGGGGTATGTTGGGTAACGATAAAGTGGCTGCAAGTTATGGAACGACGAGCAGTAGCGTAGTAACGGGCGTGTTTGGCAATAACGCTGTGAGCGGTTATGTCAATTCAAGTACTTTCTCGTGGCTCAGTTGGGAAAAAGTGAACGAAACCAACGTGGGCGTGAACTTCGCCTTGCTCAAAAGTCGTTTGACGGGTGATATTGACTGGTATTATCGTTTAACGCAAAATGCTGTTATTTCTATTCCTGTTCCGATGCAAAACGAAACTGTTGCGGGTAACTGGGGCGAAATACTCAATATGGGTGTTGATGTGAACTTAAATTGGGAGCATAAACTCAATAAAGATTGGACGTATTTTGTGGGTGGAAACTTGTCATGGTTGCACAACGAAGTGAAGAGTTTGCGAGGTAATTTTGAAATGATAAAAGGCTCGAAAACCGTGCAAAGAGTTGGCGAAAAGATGAATAGTTACTACGGCTTAAAAGTGATTGGCATTTATCAAACCGACGAAGAATGTGCTTCTGACCCAATAGCCGTGGCAAATAATTTGGTGCCAGGCGATTTCAAGTACGAAGATGTCAATGGCGATAAGGTGATTGACGAAGCCGATAAACAAATTCTCGGCTCGTATGTGCCTGATTTGACGTATGGTGCTAATTTGGGCTTCCGTTGGCGTAGTTTGGACTTTACGGTGGTGTTGACGGGTTCGGTTGGTGGCGAGATTTGGAACCGTAAACGTGCTTTGCGTTATGCTGCTCAAACCTACAATTTTGACCTTGACCAATACAAAAAACGTTGGCATGGTGAAGGAACCTCTAACACCGATCCTTCGGCAGCTGGTTTGATGAAGAGTTGGAATATCGGTGATAGTCAAAATGCGAGTTATTTCGTGGAAAGTGCGAACTATTTCCGTATTCAAAATATCACGTTGGGCTACACGTTCACCAATGTGGGTGCAGGCGAATATAAGATGCCAAGCATACGCTTGAGTTTGAGTGCAGAAAAACCTTTTACGGCTTTCAAAGCACATTCGATGACGCCAGAGATAAGCGATGTAGATGGATGGGATACCGAAGTTTATCCACTTACTTCTACGTGGTCATTTGCAGTACAACTTAAATTTTAACCACATAACATGATTGTGATTATGAAAAAGATATATTTTATCCTACTTGTGTTGTGTTTCACAACGGCATGTAATTTTTTGGAAATCGATACGGAAAACAAAATTGCGACTTCCGAAGTAGATTATTCCAATACGACTAATATGTATCTGCCCGTTATCGGTGCTTATACGCAACTTCGCACTTCTGGTATGCACTGGGCGAATCAAATGATATGGGCAGGACGTGATGACGATATGACTTCGGGTCGTACTGACGATCAAGGCGATGCTCTTTTGTTCAGTTACAGAGGCGGTTATCAATGCCCTAATTCGTTCTGGGCAGTGAATAATGCGTGGGTTACGATGTATGAAATCATTCGTACTTGTAACTCGGCTCAAAAAGCGTTGGACGAATATGGAAATAATCTGTCGAAGAACTCTGAGAGTTATGCAACCTATTTGAGCTACACAGGCGAGATTACGACCATCAAGGCATGGGCATATTATATGATGGCAACGACTTTTGGTGCTTGCGTTTTGCTCACCGACAACGACCAAGATTATTATATTCGTTCTACACGCGAACACGTGATAGAGTATGCGTTGAAAGAACTTGATGCCGTTATCCCGAATATGCAACGTATGCGTCCGAATCAAATGGCATTTAAAGGTGCTGTAACTGCTTTTACGGCAGAGGCTTTAGCGGCTCGATTTGCCTTGTTGCAGGGCGATTATAAGAAGGTAGAAGAATACACGGACGACATCATTACAAATGGTGGTTTTGCCTTGTACGATGATTACTATAATTTGTTCAAAATTCCAGGTAAATTATGTGACGAAAGCCTTATGGAAGTGCAAGTAACCGACCTTGGCAATGCAACGGGCGATTATTATGGAATTGATCAATGGTTTAATTTCCAAGGTGCAAGTCTCACTGATACGATAATAAATGTTACCGAGAAAGAAGTAGAAGGTGTGCCTACTACTGTTAAGGATACTATTGTCAAGAACATTGGTGGTTGGAATTTTATGTGGTATAATCCTGCCTTTGTTCAGTGGGCAAAAGATAGAGGCGAAACTGAGCGTTTACAAACGAGTTTCTTAGTTGGAGGCGAAAAGACCAAAGAAGAGTGGAATGTTCAAGGTTCTGCTATCTGGAACGGAAAAGCGTACTTACCTTACGAACAAATGACCAAACCCAATACCGATTGGGGACGCAACAACAATGTTCGCCTGATTCGTTATGCCGAAGTGTTGCTGATGAATGCCGAAGCCAAAGTACGCCAAGGCAAAAGCGGTGATGCAAGTTTCAACTTAGTGCGTACGCGTGCAAAAATGGCTGAAATAACGGGCGTAACGGTGGAACAAATCCTTGATGAACGCCGTATGGAGTTATGTTCTGAGTGGGGTTTGCGTTATACCGACCTCGTTCGTACAAACAAGGCTGCCGAGGTACTGAATGATCCAGCATTGGTACGAGATTTTGGTACTGGCGATTGGACTCCTGAAAAAGCGTATTGGCCTGTGCCAGGTACACAGTTGGCAAATATAGCGGATTTGGCACTTGACCCGAAATAATGAGCGTATGGGCTTCAAGAAATCTCTTTTATACGTTCTGGGGTGTGTTTGGTTGTTGTGTGCTTGCCAGCACTCGCCTTCGACCAACTCTTCGTGGAAACCGAGCGAAGAATTGTCGGATAGTGCGTTTTTAGACCTGCTGCAAAAGACGAGTTTTGATTATATGTGGACGGGTGCCAATCCCTCTTCGGGGTTGGCATACGAACGCATTCACGAGGACGGAGACTACGGCTATGATGATTCGTCCATCTTGACTACTGGCGGTTCGGGCTTTGGCATTGCTGGGCTTGTGGTGGCGATGCACCGAGGTTTTATCACGCGTCAGGCAGGCGTGGAACGGTTGCAACGGATTGTCAATTTTTTGAGTCGTGCTAATCGTTTTCACGGCGTTTGGCCCCATTGGCTCTATACAACGGGTCGCGTGAAACCATTCAGCAAAAAAGATGACGGTGGCGACCTTGTGGAAAGTGCTTTTTTGATGCAAGGTTTGCTGATTGCAAGGCAGTATATGGACGTGTCGGTGGAAGCCGAAAAAGAGGTGTACGATAGTATCAATTCGCTCTGGCACGCGATGGAGTTTGATTGGTATCGTCGTGGTGGACAAAACGTGCTGTATTGGCATTGGTCGCCAAAGTATGGTTGGGAGATGAATTTTGCTTTGGAGGGCTACAACGAGTGTATGATTGTGTACATTCTTGCGGCTTCTTCGCCAACACATTCGGTGCCTGCCGAGTGCTATCATCAAGGTTGGTGTCGCAATGGTGGGATTCGTTCAACGGCTTCTCCGTATGGTTATTCGTTGCAAGTGAAGCATAATGGAGCCGAAGCAACGGGTGGACCGCTTTTTTGGGCACATTATAGTTGGATAGGACTTTGTCCAAAAGGTTTGACGGATAAGTATGCGAATTGGTGGCAAGTGGTGCAAAATCACGCTTTGAGCAACTATGCGTACTGTGTGGAAAATCCTAAAAAATATGTTAGTTACAGCGATAGTTGCTGGGGCTTGACGGCTTCGTATTCGGTAGGTGGCTACTCGGCACATGCTCCGAACAACGATTTGGGTGTAATCACTCCCACAGCGGCTTTATCCTCGTTCCCTTATACGCCCAAGCAATCGATGGCAGCGGCAAAGTATTTTTACAATCGCAAAGCATTGTTGTGGGGACAATACGGCTTTTATGACGCTTTCAGCCTACAAGATAGATGGTATCCAAGACGTTATTTGGCGATTGACCAACTGACCATCGCTCCGATGATTGAAAATTACCGTTCGGGCTTGCCTTGGAAACTCTTTATGTCTTGCCCCGAAATACAAGAAGGATTAAAGAAACTTAACATAACATATACAGGTTTATGAAACTAAAAAACATTTCTATTTATTTGCTTTTAGCCGTTAGCGTGGTGCTCGGCTTAGCGTCTTGTGGCTCAAAATCCACTGCCAACAAAATGGACAATTTTGTGGATTCGCTCATGGCACAGATGACGATTGAAGAAAAATTAGGTCAACTGAATTTGCCTGTTACGGGCGACATTGTAACGGGTCAAGCTCAGTCAAGTGATATAGCAGGTGCGATTCGTGCGGGTCGTGTGGGTGGTCTTTTTAACCTCAAAGGCTCCGAAGCCATTCGCGAGATTCAACGGATTGCGGTGGAAGAAAGCCGTTTGGGTATTCCGCTGATTTTTGGCATGGACGTCATACACGGCTACGAAACGGTTTTTCCTATTCCGTTGGCAATAGCGTGTACGTGGGACGAGCAGGCTGTGGAGACGGTTGGACGCATTTCGGCTTTGGAGGCGACGGCTGATGGTATTTGCTGGACATTTTCGCCGATGGTGGATATTTGTTGCGATGCTCGTTGGGGACGTATCTCAGAGGGTTTTGGCGAAGATCCTTACTTGGTTTCGACCTTAGCCAAAGCGATGGTGAAAGGTTATCAACAAACGGATTTGAGCGACACAACCTCTATGATGGCTTGTGTGAAGCATTTTGCACTGTACGGTGCACCCGAAGGTGGACGCGACTACAATAATGTGGAGTTGAGCCGTTATCGTATGTACAACGACTATTTGCCACCGTATCGTGCTGCGGTAGATGCGGGTGTTGGGTCTGTGATGGCTTCATTTAATACGGTGGAAGGTGTGCCTGCAACCTGCAATAGTTGGCTTTTGACCGACTTGCTCCGTAACGATTGGGGCTTTAAGGGTTTTGTTGTGTCGGACTACACGGCGATTGCTGAAATGCTTAACCACGGCGTGGCTGCGGATTTACGTGAAGCGGCTGAATTGTCGCTCAAAGCGGGTTTGGATATGGATATGGTGTCGCATGGGTTGCTTTTGTTGCAAGATGACCCGAAATTGGTGGAGTATGTCAACCAAGCGTGTCGGCGAATTTTGGTGGCAAAGTATCAGTTAGGTTTGTTTGAAAACCCGTATCGTTACTGCAATTCAGAGCGTCGCCAAAAAGATATTCTCACGCAAAGCAACCGCGATGACGCTCGGCGAGTAGCACGCGAGTCGTTTGTGTTGCTGAAAAACGAGAAAAACACGCTTCCGCTCAAAAAACAATCTACCATCGCTCTCATTGGTCCGTTGGCGAACACACGTGCCAATATGTCGGGTACGTGGGCTGTGGCAGCGGTGAGCGACAAGTATAAAACCCTAAAAGAAGGTTTGGAGGATGCCGTAAAAGGCAAAGGTAAGGTGTTATATGCCAAGGGGTGCAACCTCACCTACGACCCTGTTTTGGAGGCAAATGCAACTATGTTTGGGCGTGAAATGCGAGATAATCGTTCGGTTCAAACTATGCGGGACGAAGCGTTGCGAATCGCACGACAAGCCGATGTGATTGTGGCTGCGATGGGCGAATCGTCCGAGTTTTCAGGCGAATGTGCCAGCCGTACCGACCTCACGATGCCCGATGCACAAGCCGACCTGCTCAAAGAGTTGAAGAAAACGGGCAAACCGATTGTGTTGCTTAACTTCTCGGGTCGTCCTGTGATTTTGAATTGGGAAGCAGAGAACCTACCCGCTATCTTGCAGGTGTGGTTTGGAGGTAGCGAAACGGCAGACGCAATCGCAGACGTGATTTTTGGCGATTATAACCCTTCGGGCAAGTTGGCAGTGGCTTTCCCGCGTTCAGTGGGACAGTTGCCGATGACCTATCGCCATTACAATACGGGCAGACCGTTGCCAGAAGGCGAGGATAAATTCCATAAATTTGTGTCTTGTTACATGGATTGTCCCAATTCGCCTTTGTATCCGTTCGGTTATGGCTTGACCTATACCCAATTTGATTATGGCACACTCGCTTTGAGCCAAAACACGCTTTCGAAGGCAAATAAAGAGGTCAAAGCAACGATTGACGTGAAAAACACGGGCAAATATGATGCGGACGAAATCGTGCAACTGTACATTCGTGATGTGGTTTGTAACCCTGTCCGTCCTATTGCAGAGTTGCGTTCGTGGCAAAAAATACATGTAGCAGCAGGCGAAAGCAAAACCGTAGAGTTTACGATTACGCCTGACATGTTAGGTTTTTACACGGCTGACGGACAATGGAAGGTGCCTACGGGCGAATATCATATCATGGTTGGAGCCAATAGCCGCGATTTGCAAAAATTGGCGTTGGTGTACGAAGAATAAACGATTTTGTCGCACATACATGCTTTTTGAAAAAATATCAGTGCTTTGGGTGCTGGTATTTTTTTGCAATCAACGTAGAGGATTGAATAAAAAAAAGAGATTACTATCTCTTCTTGTAACGAGTTTGCGGAAAGAGAGGGATTCGAACCCCCGGAACCTTTCAGTTCAACGGTTTTCAAGACCGCCGCAATCGACCAACTCTGCCATCTTTCCAAACAACGCCCACGAAGATACATAATAATTTTGGTTCCACAAAAAATTTATTCCCCAACAACACCACGCAAGCAAGAGGAAAACTGAAAGGTGAGAAGTGAAAGGTGAGAATTGGTCAATCGGTCAATCGTTGAATCGTTTAATCGTTTAATTGTACACCGTAAATTCCTTTTCATTTTCCTCGCTTCACCAGTTCACCAATTGTACGAGGAAACCTTTCAATTTTCAATTTTCAATTTAGGAGTTGCTGCCCAAAAAAACACTCAACAAATGAGCATTAACGCTGCAAAAAGGATTGATTTTTTGTCAAAAACTCATTCTCAAGGAACGAAAAAACATACACGGCACTTTGAAAAAAAAGTCCTGTACTATCACGCTGTAAACGCTGATAGGTGTCGGAATTAAGTACGATTGCTATGGCTTGCTCCATGCTCCTGTCGGGTTGTTTTTCCATCAGCAATGCAGACAGTTTTTTCACCATATCCAATTTCATGTAATCGCGTTCGCTCATATTCGTTTCAAGAGTTTAATGGCTTGTTCGGTGCCGAAAAAATACTGAATAGTTAATCCTTGCATATAGCGTAACTTGCGTACCAACGTGGGTAAATCAATATCTTTGTTTTCAAATCGCCATAATTGGATGCCCACTCGGTCATTGGCAATTGGTCCAATAACAATATCATAGTCGTGTGCGGGCTTATCTGTTGGATTATTTCGATTCATCAAGATAAATCTCGCCCAATCTTCGCTATATTCGTCAAAACGCAGTACTCGCAAGGCATTCATCGCATTCTCATCTACTTCGTATGCCATCACCGTAGGTTGCCCACTTTGTGTTTGCTCTATTTTTGTTTGAGCCATCTTCAGGGCTTGGTCGCGGTCAGCCGATAAGTAAAAACCTTTACCAAAATCCTTGCCTGGTCGCGAGTAGGATAAGTCGATTTGTTCAAAATAGCCATTGGAGCCGTGATACAGTATCATAAATAGCCTCCTTTTTTGCGACAGAATTCTCCCAAGTCGTCCACCATAGAGGCAAACGACTGCGTGTGTACATAGTCATAATGGCGATCAATGAAGTCAATGGCTTGGTACTTGCTCAGATAATCAAACGCCTGTGGGAGCGTAAGTCCAAATTTGCGTCCAAATTCTGTGGCGAAGATGAGCGTCCATTCTATTTTATCAGCGTTACTTGCCATACGAATGCGATTTTTTTGCAAAGATAGGAAAAAAATGTGAAAAATGAAAGGTGAAAAATGAAAATTCGTTGAATCGGCTAATCGTTTAATCGTTGAACTGGTCAATCGTTGAATTGTACATTGGCATCCCCCTTTCAACTTTCCCCTTTCAATTTTCATTTAGGTTAAGCCCGCCAGAAGTCGGCCGCTCATCTCGGAAACCACGCCCTTTTTGCCACCGCACAAAGCCACCCAGTCGGGGACGTGGGTGTCTCACCCGCGAGGCGAGAGGCTCGCCACCCCAACCAACCCGCGAAAAATAGGAGTGAGGAATTCCTATTCCTCACAAAAAATGTGAAGGTTCGGAGACCTTCACTACTACACCGCAGGTGAGACACCTGCGTCCCAGACTGAAAAATTGGTCAAGCGGTAACTTGTACATTGTCGCAAACCTTTCACCTTTCACTTTTCAACTTTCAATTTAAAAAAGCGAGAGCCACCTACCCAGAAGTGGCTCCCGACGCGGGTAACCAGCCCGCGAGAAAAACTATAAATCTATAAATAATTACTGGGTATTTTCATGTTTCAATCACACATTATCGCATTGCGTCCAAAAAACTATTATTCATTACTATAATCCTTCGGTAAATCACGAATCATACGAACCGCAGCACCATCATACTTAGTCGATGTTGTAGTAGCAGAAACGCCCTTATTACCACCACTAGAATATAGATAGAACAAGTAAGCATTACCGTCATTGTAGTTTGTTGATGTCCAGTAGAATCCATAAATACCTATCCAAGCAGAAGACCAATACCCAGTCGTTTGCCTGCGGTAGCCAACATACGGGAAGAACACACAACCCGCGTTCTGCAAACTATCCCACCGTGTTTTGGGTACAACAGGTAGATTAGCCAGGGCAACGGAAGATGTATTCGTTGTAATGAGTGTAATACCTTCTTTGGCAAAATCAAACCCGTCTGGGTACATGATCAAACCCGACACCGAATCACTTGT
>JBGUYG010000008.1:0-23999 GCA_045118535.1 Paludibacteraceae bacterium | reverse complement strand
CGACCTAACACTACCCAACACACAAGACGAAAACACATTCGACTTTATTGCTAATACGAAATGGCAAGTATCCAAAAAATTAAGTTCCAATTGGTTCACAGTAGAAGATATAAAGACACAAAGCCGATACCAAGCAGGAGAAAACACACTCAAAATAACCTATAACAAAAACGTAACCGAATCACCTCGTTTTGATACCATCATTGTATCAGCAAACACAATAGACTCACAAGACTCACTCTTCAAAATACCCGTTAAACAACTAAGAGGTAGAGCATTCGAATTCAATGACAATACACAATTCGAACAAGAATTCCCTAACACACAAAGCCAAAAAACGTTCACATTCACATCCAATGTATCCAAGTGGAAGATTCAAAGCAAACCCGAATGGTTAGACGTTACTACATCTTCATCCTACACCACTACGGGCTCCAAGACTCTCACACTCAAAGCACCCAAGTACACCGCAGAAACACCACGAGAAGGAGACCTCATCATCAAAGCAGATAACACCGCATCAGGAGACTCTACGTTCAAAGTACGCGTAAAACAAGTACGTGGACAAGCATTTGAATTCGACGCTAATACCAAATTCAGCGACACTATCGACAATACACTAACCAACAAAACATTCACATTCATCTGCAATACAGCCAACTGGACAGCAACATCATCTAATCCAAATTGGCTCACCGTTACTACCGTCAAAACAACAGGCACAACAAAAGATACCATCAAAATAACAGCACAAAAAAATACACAAGAAACACAAAGAGAAGCCATCATAACCGTCAAAGCAAACACAAGCACACCACAAGACTCAACATTCCAAATCAAAATAATACAAAAAAGAGGACAAGCATTCGAATTCGAACCAGAAACAAAGTTTGAATACGAAGTAGATGATGACAAAGAAACCGAAATAACCTTTAACTTCACCGCAAACCTCGAGATGTGGGTGGCTACTAAAAAAGCGACCTGGATAAACTGGGTGAACGAAAGTTACCAAGGACCTAGAGGAAACGGAAAGATAACATTCAAAACATTCAAAAATGAAACCGAAGCAGTAAGAAAAGATACCATTAAAGTATCAGGTGTGTCTGTCTCGGCAGACTCAACGTTCCTTATCATAATAACACAAAAACGCAAACGGGCATTTGACTTCGAACCTAACGTGGATTTTGAACCTACATTCAACTACCCAGCGGGAAAAACTACATTCAAATTCCAATCCAACGTAGAGAACTGGACAGCAACCTGCGACCAACCATGGATAACATTTGGCACAAATAAAACGGATGATGAATCGGGAGTAAGAGAAAGCAAAACGCTCACAATCAACTTTGAAAAGTCAGAAGAAGAAGCAACGCGAGAAGCAATCATAACTGTCAGAGCAAACTCTGAACTTACACCCGCTGACAAAGACTCATCCTTCCAAATCAAAATAACACAAACAAGAGGACCAGCGTTTGAATTTAACAAAGACGTTAAGTTCTATCATCCATTGTTCTTTACAAAACACGATACCGCTTTCAAATTCCAAGCGAACGTGGAGAGTTGGAAGGCAGAAAGTTCAGATCCTTCATGGCTAACCGTTACACCGTCGGGCGATAGAGGCAACAAGACGATTACACTCTCCCTTAAAAGGAACGAAGCCGAAACACAGATCCGTAGAGCCACCGTCACTATCACGGCAACTACGGAAGCCTCCGAAGACTCAACATTCGTAATCGAGGTAGAACAATTAGTGAAGGGTGCCATGGCAGTTAGTCAAAAAACTACCAACGGTGTGATCTATCGCAATTATGTAAAATATGCTCCAGGCAACTTGCAGTATTGTCCCGCACAAGATAAATGGCGGTTTGCAGAGCATCAATACAATATATGCGGTTTTGGTGATCTCGAATGGTACCCGTCAAACGTGTATTGGAACAATAATGGCACACCAACCAAATGTGATAATACCAAAATGTCCGCTACTTATGGTGGGTGGATAGATCTGTTTAGATGGGCTGCGAGTGGTTTAGAAGATGCCAGAAAACCGTATTCTGTAGGGTCTGGAAGTCGACCATCTTTTTCTGACTGGGGTGGAAATGTGATCGATGACTATCCTGAAAATACATGGTATACAATGAACGCGTCTCAAATGGACTATTGTTATACAAATCGTAAAGAAATAGGTGCATACCCTACTTCGTATGTTTTATTACAATATGGTGATAACGCAACGGATACGATTACGGGTATAATTGTATATCCTGATCAATTTATGTTTGAAAAAGCAGGCGTAAATAGTATTCCGGTAGGTGATTTTAGTTCACTAACGTCAATAAATCGTTCTTATTGGGAATCGTTAGAGGCAGTTGGTTGTGCATTTCTTCCAGTGACTGGTAGGATGACCGACAACAGAACCCCTGTAAAACCGGCAAATGATAATTATTATTATATGTCATCTGCCCCAGTGTGGGGCTATTGGATAAATGGGGTAATTCCTTCTTCTCCTTCAAATGCAAATAATACAGGCATCTCCGTCCCTCAACGAAATACACTGTACATAAACACGGGCACTTACAACTATTACCACTGTGCTGTTCGTTTGGTTCGGGATATAAGTAGATAAATTGGGTAACCGTTTCGTTTCGTTTGTCGGATTAGTTGTTCGTGGGGGTCGTGCTGTTGCTCGTCCCCCGCGTCTGCTTCTTGCGTCTTTTTGGAGGGAAGCATTCCTATGCTTCGCAAAAGCAAAAAAAACTGAAGGTGCAAAACAGTTCCCCGCTTCCCCGCTTTCCCGCTTGCGTGGTAGTTTTTTTTGGTTTGTTGCTTTTGCTTCCCCTCTAAGTTAGAGGGGGCTGGGGGGCGTGTGTCGGTTGCCTTGCTTGCCGTGTGTTTTTGCTCTTACCACTCCTCTGCCCTTTGGGCATCTCCTCTAACATAGAGGAGAAGTGTCGTGCGTGGCTTGGTGCGGTGCCAAAGCGTGGCATCCGAGATGAGCGGCCGCTTTCTGGCGGGCTTTTCCTAAATTGAAAAATGAAAATTGAAAGGTGCAAAACAATTCCCCGCTTCCCCCTAAAAAAATGCTTCGCAGGTTGGTCTTATTTGCTGGCGGGCTTCCCTCCTTGTTTAATTCTGCAATCCGAAGAAATAATTTTGTGTATTTGAGTATTTTATGTACTTTTGCACCAATTGTAATACGTAGCGTTATGACAACTCAAAAAAACATCTCTTTAACAACAATGGAGCAGAAGCACATGATGTCCTTTATGCGTCATTACCATTTAGATAGACCATTTTTACGTGGAATAGGCAACATAGTGGATATTTTTGCCACTACGTATGATTTAGATTTTATCTCCAAATCGGATCGGTCTGCTTTGCTCTCTGATGTACAACGTATTGGTTTGGATATGCACATAGGAATCGCAAAATTCCATCGTTAATTTTATGGTTATGTCAAAAACAAACGCTCATCAAGCAATACAACCTAACGAAGACGTGGCGAATATCGAAAGCGTCGTTGATGCATCCCAAGTGGAGCAGATACTCAATTCGTTACCCTCAGACCAAAAAGCTATTCTTCTGTCTGCCATGCGTCAAGAATCTTTTAGTGGTCCTCTTCCTCCGCCACAATACTATGAAGGATACGAAAAAGTTTTACCAGGTTCAGCCGACCGTATCTTGACAATGACAGAATTACAAGTCAATCATCGCATTAAACAAGAAGGTCACATTGTTCGTCGCACCCTTAATCAGAAGTTATTAGGAGTTATTTTTGGAGGTTTTTTAACGATCCTTATTTTAGGTGCTGTCGTTTATTTGGGTATGAATGGACACGACACATTAGCAGGCATAATCGGTACAACCACTATTTTAGGCGTGATTACGGTTTTTGTGCTCGGCGTAAAACCTAATTCCGAAAAAGAAGAGAAAAGGTATTAAGTAGGCTTGTGTCGCCTCTGTTGGCTACGGTTTGCCTTGCTCGCTTCGCCCTCCTCGACCTCGCGTCTGAGTGGGCGTTTTTCTTTTCGCCTGTGGGCGAGGGTGGGCTTTTTTGTTTCGCCTGTGGCGAGGGGCGTTTTTTTTTCGCCTGTGGGCGAATCGTTTTTTTACTTTCGCCTGTGGCGAGGGGGCGTTTTTTTACGCCGCTTTTGCGGCGTGGGGGCACCTTTTACGCCGAAGGCGTGGGGGATTTTCTTTTCGTCCTCGTGGGTGGCGTGGTTGTTGCGGTAGCAAAAAAGGGGTGCATCCGAGATGAGCGCTGATTTCTGGCGGGCTTCTCCTAAAAAAAATGGTCGGTTGGTTTTGTTTGCTTCGCTTTATCGGGTGGCAAGCCACTTGCCCGAGGCACTCGCCTTTAAAAAATTTCGTCCTTCAAAAAAAAGTTCTACCTTTGCAAAAAACTTATGATTTATGGCACGTAAAAAGATTTTTAAGAATGAGATTCGGAGTATCCCGATGTTATTTGGTGAAGAAGGTCGTCGTTTTATTGAGCAAGCTTCTCAAAAAGCAAAACCCGAACCCCCTGAGGTGTTGGCTCGCATCAAAGCCAATTACGAGATGATCAAAGCCAATACAGAGCAGTTTTTAAAAGAACATCCTGATTTTTTAACGAGTAGGGTGAAGTAGCCCAAAAATGAATTGAATTCAAAAAATATATACCTTTGCAAAAACTTATGATTTATGGCACGTAAAAAGATTTTTATGGATGAACTTAAGCCCATTCGATTGTCATTTGAGGTATTTGGTGAAGATGGTCGTCGTTTTATAGAGCAAGCCTCTCAAAAAGCGAAACCCGAACCTCCTGAAGTGTTGGCTCGCATCAAAGCCAATTACGAAATGATTAAAGCCAATAATGAAATTTGGATGAAAAAACATCAAGAACGATGGGCACAACAGGAAAAAGCCAAACGTCAGAAGCAGTCCGCACAATAAACGCTGTTCCGCTTACGCTTGATGTGTTTGAACGAGAACGGGAGGCGATTAAACAATTTGATTGTGGCGTTTCGTCTTTGAATCAGTTCATCAAGGATAAGCGTAAATGTATCGGGCACCTAATGGAACGTATCGCCTACTCCTATTTGGTGTATGACGGCGACACGTTGGTAGGGTATTATTGTTTGTCGGCTGGTAGTATTCAAGCAACGGACGCTATCCGCTCGCAATACAAGAGTTGGAAAGTATATCCTACCTATCCCGCTGTGGTGGTTGGTCGTTTTGCTATCCATATTGATTTTGCACATAGCGGCTATGGTTCCAGTACCATGGACTACATTAAGCGACAAATAGCGTTTGAAGATTTGCCTATAGCAATACGTTATATTGCTGTTGATGCCTTAAATGACGACAACATTCTGCAGTTTTATGAGCGGAATAGTTTTACTTTCCTTTCTTCCATCGACCAAGACGACAACACGCGTATTATGTATTACGACGTTACCCATTTGTTTGAGTAACAGGCTTTTAAATTGAAAAATGAAAGGTGAAAATGGAAAGGTTTTCGCCTTTTTTTTGTTTTTGGTAGGTTGGTTTTTTGGTTGGAGGGCTTCTCGCCTTGTTCGCCTTCAGCGAGCGGGCGTTTTTTCTTTTCGCCTTCGGCGAATCGTTTTTTTTACGCCGCTTTTACGGCGTGTTACGCCGTGCTGGGTTTGCTTCGCTTTCGTGTGTTGGCTTTTGGTCGGTTGGCTTTATCGGGTGGCGAGCCTCTCGCCCGAGCCTCTCGCCTTTTACGGCGTGTTACGGCGTGGGGGATTTTCTTTTCGTCCTCGTGGGTAGCGTGGTTGTTGCGGTAGCAAAAAAGGGGTGCATCCGAGATGCGGGCTGATTTCTGGCGGGCTTTCCCTAAAAAAAATGGCAGAATGGTCTTATTTGGGTGGCAAGCCACTTGCCAAAAATATAAAAATGCTTTGCGGGTCAACAAAGTTTTGGAAAAATGGTCAAAAATTGTAATTTTGTGGCGTAGTATTAAAAATTAAAAATCCTATGGGACGCGCATTTGAATATCGTAAAGCAACCAAAATGAAACGGTGGGGGCACATGGCACGCACCTTCACCAAGTTAGGCAAAGAAATTACCATCGCCGCACGTGATGGCGGTTCTGACCCGAGTGCCAACCCACGTTTGCGTATGCTCATCCAGCAATGCAAAAAAGAAAATATGCCCAAAGAAAACATCGAACGGGCTATCAAAAAAGCCACCGACAAGTCCTCCGAAGGCTACAAAGAAATCAATTACGAAGGTTACGGACCCTTTGGCGTGGCAATCTTTGTGGAGACCGCTACGGACAACAACATGCGAACCGTGTCGAACATCCGCTCGTATTTCACCAAGCACGGCGGCTCGCTCGGCACACAAGGCTGTTTGCAGTTTATCTTTGACCGTAAAGCCTGCTTCACCGTGTCGCCCAAAGAAGGGGTCGATTTGGAGACGTTGGAACTCGAACTGATCGACTACGGCGTGGAAGAATTGGACAAAGACGAGGACGAAAATATCATCATCTACGGCGACTTTGCACAAACCTCCCAAATACAAAAATACTTGGAGGATAACGGCTTCGATATTCAGAGTTGCGAGTTTGTGCGTATCCCCAACGATACCAAGGAGTTGACCGAAGAACAACGCGAGTCGGTGCAGAAATTGTTGGATAAAATTGAAGAAGATGAAGATGTGCAGAACGTCTTCACCAATATCGCCGAATAATGCCTTGCGTTTGCGTTGAACATCTTTTCAAGCGAATCAAATCCCAGTCCATCTTGCAGGATGTCTCTTTTGAGTTGCCTGTGAGTGGGGTGGTTGGTTTGTTGGGAGCCAATGGTGCGGGCAAGTCCACGTTGATGAAGATCTTGGTGGGGCTGTGGGCGATGTCGCCGTGCGAGGCAGAGGGGCAGCAGACGAAGGTGGATGTGTGTGGGGTGGATATGCTCCAGAGTCCGCAAGAGGTCTGTTCGCTCATCGGGTACCTCCCCGAACAAAACCCGCTGTACGAGGAGATGTACGTGCGGGAGTACTTGCAGTTTATCGTGGGACTGTTCCCAAAAGCCGTCTTCTCGTGCGAGGAGCTCATTGCGATGGTGGGCTTACAGAAAGAGGCTCATAAGAAGATTGGGCAACTGAGTAAGGGGTATAAACAGCGTGTGGGCATCGCTCAGGCGTTGGCTGGTAACCCGCAACTGCTTATCTTAGACGAACCCACCAGCGGTCTGGACCCCGTGCAGTTGGACGAGATTCACGCCTTGATTAAGACGCTGGGCAAGGACAGGACGATTATTTTTAGTTCTCATATCCTGCCCGAAGTGCAACAGATATGCGACCGCATCTTGATTCTGCACCAAGGTAAGATTGGCTTGGATAAACCGATTGCAGACATCACCAATTTAGAGCAACTATTTAGGGACATCATTCATGGCTGAAGATTTTAACATACGGGAGAAACTGCAGGAAAAAGAGCAGGATAACGCCCTGCGACCGCTCTGTTTTGACGACTTCACGGGACAGGATAAGATCGTCAATAACCTCAAGGTGTTCGTGACGGCAGCCAAGATGCGTGGCGAGAGTTTAGACCACGTGTTGCTGTTTGGTCCGCCGGGGTTGGGCAAGACGACTTTGAGCAATATCATCGCCAACGAACTCGGTGTGGGCTTTAAGGTTACAAGCGGACCTGTGTTGGATAAGCCGGGCGACTTGGCAGGTCTGCTGACGAGTTTGGAGACGAACGATGTGCTTTTTATTGACGAGATACACCGATTGAGTCCTATTGTGGAGGAGTATCTGTACTCGGCGATGGAGGATTATCGGATTGATATAATGATTGACAAAGGTCCTTCGGCACGGACGATACAGATTGATTTGAACCGTTTTACGCTTATTGGAGCCACGACCCGCAGTGGTTTGCTCACGAGTCCGTTGCGGGCACGGTTTGGTATCAACTGCCATCTGGAGTACTACGATGCTCCGTTGCTGGCAAAAATCGTTCGGCGAAGTGCTAACCTGCTTCGGATTGAGATTTCGGATGCGGCTGCCGATGAGATAGCGATGCGTAGTCGCGGAACGCCCCGAATAGCGAATGCTCTGTTGAGACGGGTGCGGGACTTTGCCCAAGTCAAAGGAGACGGCTCGATTACCTTGGCGATTGCTCAGATGGCGTTGGAGGCTCTGAATATAGACAAGTTCGGCTTGGACGAGATAGACAATAAACTGCTGAACATCATCATCGACAAGTTCAAAGGGGGACCGGTGGGCTTGAATACGATTGCGACAGCCATGAGTGAAGATGCGGGCACGATTGAGGACGTGTACGAGCCATACTTGATTAAGGAGGGCTTTATCAAACGAACCCCGCGAGGTCGGGAGGTTACCGATTTGGCGTACAAACATCTGCACAAGAGTCGCTACAAAGACTTCTCGCTGTTTGATGATTGAGGACTTTTAGGATATAAGATGAAATAAAAACATTACTTTCGTTGCGATTTAATTGAAAAAATATGGAAATAGTTGTTAGTGGCATTCGTCCGACAGGACATTTACATCTGGGAAATTATTTTGGTGCAGTCAAGAGTTTTGTGGCTATGCAAGAGGTTTATAAATGCTTCTTTTTCATAGCCGATTGGCATTCGCTCACCACGCATCCTCACCCCGAACACTTGCAGGAAAACGTCAAAACGATTCTGGCAGAGTACTTGGCGTGTGGTGTTGACCCGAACAAAGCCACGCTGTACATTCAGTCCGACATTCGCCAGATTGCCGAGTTGTACCTCTACCTGAATATGAATGCCTACGTGGGCGAGTTGGAACGCGTTACGTCCTTCAAGGAGAAGGTTCGCCAAAACCCCAACAATATCAATGCGGGTTTGCTGACCTACCCACCTTTGATGTGTGCCGACATCATCATCCATCATGCGGACAAAGTGCCTGTGGGCAAAGACCAGGAGCAGAACATGGAGATGGCACGCCGTTTTGCGACCCGTTTCAACCAAATCTACGGTGTGGATTACTTCAAGGAGCCGGCTTCGTTTTCGTTTAGCGACAAGCCCGTGAAGGTGCCAGGCTTGGACGGAAGCGGTAAGATGGGCAAGTCGGACGGCAACGCAATCTACCTCATTGACGACGAAGCCACCATTAAGAAAAAAGTGATGAAAGCCGTTACGGACGCGGGTCCTACGCAACTCAACCAAGAGAAACCCGAGGTGATTCAGAACCTCTTTTCGCTCGTGCAACTCGTCTCGTCGCCCGACACCTACGACTATTTCAACGACCAATACAACAAGATGACCATTCGTTACGGCGACCTCAAAAAGCAGTTGGGCGAAGACATAAATGCCTTTTGTGCTCCGATTCGCGAGAAGATTCTTGCCTACAAAAACGACGAAAAACTGCTTGCCGACATCGCCCGTCAAGGTGCCGAAGTGGCGAGAGCAAGTGCCGAAAAAACGATACAAGAAGTTAGACAAATAATTGGATTTAGATAGTATGTTTGAAAAAATAAAAGAACGATTAGCCCACGTTTCCAAGCGAGAGTGGATTATTGCAAGCATTTGTGGCGTTTCGTATTTCCTGTTTGTGTTGTGGAATGCGATTGGACATCCGCTCAGTTGGCTTTGGTTGCTGCTTTTGCCTGTGGTATTGGATATTTTTACGACCAAAATTGTGCCTTGGGACTGGTGGAAAAAATACAAAGATACAAACAAGACGCTTTACAGCATTTGCTCGTGGATTGATGCGATTTTGTTTGCCTTGGTTGCCGTGTATCTCATCAACGTGTATTTCTTTCAAAACTACCAGATTCCGTCTTCTTCGTTGGAAAAGACGTTGCGTGTGGGCGATTTCTTGGCAGTGAACAAGACAACATACGGCACGCGTGTCCCGATGACGCCGTTAAGTATGCCTCTGATGCAACATACGGCACCCAAATGGCTTGGAGGTAAGAAAAGTTATTTGGAGAAGCCACAAGTCAAATATCGCCGCTTAAAAGGGGGCAGAAAGATAGAGCGAGGCGACATAGTCGTGTTTAATTTCCCCGCAGGCGACACGGTGTGCGAATTGGTTCAAAACCCCGACTACTACACGCTCTGCCATGCGTACGGTCGCGATGTGGTGCATAACCGTGAGGACGTGTTTGGCAGAATCATAACCCGACCCGTTGACCGTCGCGAGAACTACGTCAAACGCTGTGTTGGCATTGCTGGCGATAGTTTGTGCATCAAAAATAATGTCATTTTTGTCAACGGCAAGAGCGAACCTAAACGCGATGGTGTGCAGTTTAATTACTTCGTTCGCACCAACGGCAACGGCATCTCGCAATCGTTCTTGGAGAAAGTGGGTATCAGCAAAGACGACCGTCAAGTGATTGAGCCCAATCTGACCTATCTCTTCCCGCTCACCGAGGCGATGGTGGACAAAATCAACACCCACGATAACGTGGTTTCGCTCCTCATTGAAAACGATGAGATGACGCGTGGCATGATGTATCCGCTGGGACATACCGAGTGGACTCGCGACAACTACGGACCGATTTATATTCCGAAAAAAGGCGACCAAATCCTTATCACGGAGGATAATTACTGGCTGTACGAACGCATTGCTACCGCTTACGAACACAAGCCGATAGCCATTGGACAGCCTTACACCTTTGAGATGGATTACTATTGGATGATGGGCGACAACCGTCATAACTCCTCCGACAGCCGTTTTTGGGGCTTTGTTCCCGAAGACCATATCGTGGGAAGTCCCGTCTTTGTGTGGCTGAGCCTCGAAAAAGACCACAAAGGCAGTTTAGATTGGATTCGTTGGAAGCGTATCGGCTTGCACAACTTTGAGTAGATGAACGTCTTGCCTACTGCATATTTAGCTCCTATTTCGTACTTCCAACACCTCACGCAGTCGTCTGAACCTGCCATCGAGATTTACGAAACTTTCCCCAAACAAACGCTTCGTAACCGTTGCTATATCTTGGGTGCAAACGGCGTACAGATGCTCACTATTCCCGTCTCCAAAGGCGAGAGTAAGCTGACCCGCGACATCAAAATATCCTATCAACAACATTGGCAACATATCCATTGGATGGCGATTGTGAGTGCCTACAAACACAGTGCGTTTTTTGACTATTATGCGGATTATTTGGAGCCGTTTTACACCCAATCGTGGGAGTGGCTCGTGGATTACAACAACGAACAAACCAGCGTCATCCTTGCCCTTTTGCACAACCAACCGACCGCCCATTTTGCTATCCCCACCACCTCCACGTGGCAACGCAAGGACTTAGAGCAAGTTTGGGAAGGAGACATACAACCATATTTTCAGCTCTTTACGGCGGATTTTGTGAACAATTTGAGTATAATTGATTTATTATTTAACATGGGTGCAGAAAGTGCCTCTGTGCTCAAAAAACAGTATGAAAAAGCAAATTGATTGGAACGCTTTAGGCTTCCATTACACCGAAACAGATTTTATCATTCGTGCCGACTACAAGGACGGACAGTGGTCCAAGCCAATTGCCACGACCGAGAAGTATATCCCCTTGCACGTTGCGGCGACGGCTCTGAACTACGGACAAGAGGCTTTTGAGGGCGTCAAGGCGATTCGGGGCGTGGATAACAAGATTCGTATCTTTCGGATGCAGGACCACGCTTTGCGGATGCAGTCCTCGGCGAAGGCGATTGCGATGCCAGAGGTGCCTGTGGAGTTGTTCTGCGAGTGTATCGAGTTGGCGTTGCAGAAAAACATCGACTTTGTGCCTCCACACGACTCGCTCGCCAGTTTGTATTTTCGTCCGCTGTTGTTCGGCACTTCGCCACGCTTGGGCGTAGGACCGGGCGATGAGTACACCTTCGTCATCTTTGCTTCGCCCATCGGCAACTACTTCAAGGGGGGCTTTCATCCAACTACCTTTGTCATCAATCGGCATGTCGATAGGGCTGCCACCCTCGGTGTTGGGGCGTATAAGGTAGGGGGGAACTATGCAGCAGGCTTTCGGGCAACCCAAGAGACCCATCAGCAGGGCTACGGGTGCCTTTTTACCGATGCCCTCACGCACCAGTACATTGACGAATGCGAGGCAGCGAACTTCTTGGCTATCAAAGGCAACCAATACCTCACGCCCGACAGTCATTCGATTCTGCCGAGTGTTACGAATAAGAGTTTGATGCAATTAGCCCAAGACATGGGTTTGGAGGTCAAACGCACGCCGATTTTGGTAACCGAGTTGGCGACCTTAGACGAAGCGGCGGCTTGTGGTACGGCAACCATCATTGCACCCATCGGAACGATTATCGACCCCGACCATAACCTCACCTACTCGTTCGCCAAGCATACGATTTGTGAGCAGTTATACCATGACTTGTTGGCGATTCAGCACGGCGAAAAAGAGGACAAGCACGGCTGGTGTACGATAGTATAAAAAAGCCACCCTATCAGCGATACGATGGCTTCGAAATAACGTTTCCGAAAAAAATCTATTCCACATCTCGCACAAGACGGACAGAAAACCCATACTCACGATAACCAATAGAAAGAGATTTACTTATAATTCCATGATTACTATTCATACTATATACAACAGCATTATTATATGGATATGGTGTAGAAGACCAATAATAGGCCAACCGCCCATATCCACCATCTATAATAAGTCCAGAAAAAGGAGAATCCGATAAGTGGGTACGACCACAACAAGCGGGTAAAAATGCACACCCGCTGTCGTATAAAGCAGACCAAGTATCTGCATCTATCTCGGTAGCCTCCCATGTTACACCAACTGGGATAGTAACTCCTACTGCTGAAAATCTAAAATTATCGGGGTAAATTAACAAACCTGAAACCGTATCGGTTGCATTATTACCGTATCGGATTCGAACGTATGAATATCCTTCTCCACCATCTACTTTACGAGTTTGTAGTAAATACTTCCAATCATCCCACGTTGGTGTCCGCCACGTATTAGGAGCATATTCGCCAATCTGATTTTGTCCCCACTCGCTCCAAGAATAATTGTCGGCATCATGCTGGGTAAAATATGGAGGATTAGCCCCATCTACACCACTTGTTCCCCAACCAAAGAGGTCTATCCAACCACCGTAGTTTTCCGAAACATATAAATTATTGCAAGGCACCCTATGTCCCAAACTATCCCAAAAGACATTAGCAGGACAATTGTAAAATTTATAAGTTCCATCTTTCTGTTCGGAAGCTGTCACTCCTCCACAACGGTCAAAATGACGCTTGGCAAACCGCCATTTCTTTTGTTCGGCACAATACTGCAAGTTGCCAGGTGCTATGTTCACTTTTTTGGTCTCACTGATTGAAAAAAGTCCTTCCTTCTTTGGTGGAGCAGGCTCGGGCTCGGGTTCAGGCTCAGGAGTCGGAGTGGGCTTAGGAGGATTGACATCTCGCACAAGACGAACAGCAAGGCCAAAGTAGGTGAAATAGGAAATATAGTTGATATTGTGATCATCGTTGAAAAATCTCATCAAATAGGCGTTATCTTTATCCTCTGCAGTCGCGGACCAATAGAAACCGTTAGTATAAAAAGCAAGTATTTTATTTTTACTACGGTATCCACTTCCCGGTAAGAACACACATCCCACTTGCTCTAAAGCATTCCAAATAGTGGCATCTATTTCGGTAAACTTTTCCTTACCCACACCAATAGCACTGATGTCCACATCACTCCACGTAAAATCATCGGGATAAATGATTACGCCCGTTACCGTATCCGTTGGGTTACTACCGAACTTCAAGCGAACGAAGGAATAACCCGCATCACCATCGACCTTACGTCTTTCTATCAAATACTTCCACTCGTCTATTGTCATCGTCCGCCATTTGTTAGGAGCATAGGTGCCTATCGTATTCTGACCCCAATCACTCCAAGAATACGGATATTGTGCTATTTTTGTTTCGGTAAAATAGGGTGGATTGGCATCCCCCACGCCACTCGTTCCCCAACCAAAGATATCTATCCAACCTCCGTAGGTCTCTGAAATTTGGCTATTATCACATTTGCGTTGGGTGCCATTATCGTTCCAATACACAGTCGATTCATCCCCACCAATACCGCAACGGTCAAACTGTCGCTGAGCAAACCGCCATTTCTTGGTGGAGGCTTGATACTGCAAGTTGCCTCGTGAAATGTTCACTTTTTGAGTCTCACTGATTGAAAAGAGTCCCTGCTTGGGTGCAGGAGGAGGCGTAACAGTCCTTTGTGGAGTGGGTTGCGGCTGGTAGTCTTGCACAAGTCGCACGGGCAAGCCACTATTGCGGTGTGTGTGGGTACCTGCAACGCTGTAATTACGGTCTTTGAACAAAAAGGCAACGGACGAGGCATCACTCGCATCGTGTGCATTTGCCGTCCAGTACTTGCTATAGGCACCAAACTGTCTCTCGTCGATGTAGGGTACCCCTGAGGAGAATACCCGCTCACTCGCTCCCGGCAAGAACACGCAACCTGCCTGCTCTAAGGTGCTCCACATCGTGGCATTTATCTCGGTAAAGTGACCCGCACCCATCTCGATGGCACCCACGTCCACGTCAGTCCACAAAAAGTCGTCAGGGTAGATAATCACACCCGTCACCGTGTCTGTTGGGTTCTCGCCATATTGCAAGCGAACCAACGAGAAGCCTGCTTGCCCAGCCACCTTACGATCGGTCAGCAAGTAATCCCACTCCGCGTGGGTAGGTGTTCGCCAAACCCCTGGACGATACATCGTGCTATCTTGGGCACCTAAAAAAGCCCCTTTGGCAGAGTATTTGCAACCAAAGTACTCGCGGATAGGATTCTTAAAACCCCAGTCAAAGTAACGATTGGACCCCGACAGCGTGTCTATATCGTTGCTTAAAGCCCCCGGGTCACGCTCGCAATCGAACGAGGGACCGTACCCGTAGGTGTTGTAGGTAGGCTCGACGGTTTGGTCGTTCAGGTCGTAGGGGAAGAAATAGGTGGCATACAAGTCGTGGGCACGCCTACCATGTCCACTCGTTCCCCACGCAAAGAGGTCTATCCAACCCCCGTACTTCTTGGAAGCCAACAGGTTATTGCAGGTCACGGTGTACTCGGCACTATCCCAAAAGACCGTGGTGATACCATATTCGGGCGTTGCAAACTGTTCGTTACCTTCTGGCATCACGGCTTGCTTGCCATTCCCGCAACGGTCAAACTGTCGCAAAGCAAACCGCCACTCATCGCGGGCAGGACAGTACTGCAGATTACCATGCGAAAAAAGCACTTGGTCACCTTCGGCATTCACCGTAAAAGGATGGTCAGAAGGTGCATGAACAATAAAACGAATCGCCGCTTGATACTCATGGTCGCAAGCTTGTTGCCCCGAAGCCTCTTGGAAAAAAATAAGTAAACAAAAAACAGATAAGCTGTAAATTAAACCCTTTCTCATAAATATGAAACGATAGCACCCACGAAAGTACAAAAAAATATCAACAATGCAAAATCAATTCTCTTGTCCCTCTTTGTTCACAAACGGCTTGCGGAAGTAATGGCAAGTGCGAATAGCAGCGTGTTTGCCCAACATCAGAGCGGGCGGTAAGCCACCAGGTGCCATCAACCACTGCGAAGCGATACAGAAATTCTTCAACTTTTTGAGGATGCCTGCGATAACCAGCCCTTGCGTTTTGACGTTGGAAATAAATGCCATAAACGAGCCTTCGTAGGCGTTTGTGTAGCGTTCGTAGGTCAGTGGCGTGCAAACGTCCAAGAGTTCGATTTCGTCATCTTGCAAGCCCAATTCGTCCCGCAAAAGCACACGCATTTTGTTGCCTTCTGCAAGTTTATACTGCTTATATTCGTCTTTGGGAAGTTTAATCAACGCATTGTACACATCGCCCGAGCAGTGCACCAACACAGAAACCAGCGTGTTGCCATTGGTGGACAAGGTGCGGTCAAAAGCGTAGTTCCTCATCTGAATGCTTGGCAGTTTTTCGTTAAAAATAGTCAAATCGCCCGTTTCAAAGCAGAGCATCTTGGGCTTATCCGAAATATCTTTTTTGACATCAAAACAGAACAGCGAAGCCGTGTTGAGTGGGTGCGAAGCGGGGTTAGAAAAGCGTTCAGCAAACAGTTGGGGCGTAAACTTATTCTCCAACAAATTATAAAAAATGTGGTGAATGTCGCACGCCGCAATCACATAATCCGCCTCTTTCACTTCACCATTGCTGAGCATAATGCCTTTCGCCATTCCGTCCTCGAAGATGATTTTTTTGACCTCGTTGCCCGTGTACAGATGTCCACCAAGAGCCTTGAATCGATCCACAATCCGATTCACCATCAGTATGGAGCCTCCTTCCACAACGCCACAGTTCCGCAAACTCGCCTCCTGCAAGACGTAAAAAAACGCCGACATCTTGGAGGTTTTGTTCATAAAATTGCAAATCATATAGCGAATCACATCGCTCTTAAAACGCTTCGAGTATTCTTCGATGGAGATTTTGGAGTATTTGAAATAGGAATAAGCAATCGGCCACAGTGCAAGACCGTATTTAGTCAACGTGAAGAGGTTCATCATGTCCACAGGCTTCTTGACGGGTAATACCGTATGTTGATGGAGGTAAATATGGTGGATGAGGTGGTTGATAGGTTTCCAGTCTTCGGGCGAAATAGCAAGCAGTTCCTCTTTAAGTTTGCGTAAATCAGCGTGTAAGTAGTACATCTTGCCTTTGTAATCGTACGCCATCAGGTAATCCGTATCGTAGATTTTGCTGTTTTCGTCAAAGGCCCCGATATGCTTCCACAGCGGGAATAGTTCGTCTTTGGGGTTCGTTCCGCAAATCCAGTGTGCACAACCGTCAATATATTGCCCTTTTCGGCTCCAACCGGTGCATTGTCCACCTGCGATGGTATGTTTTTCGTACACATCAACGTCAAATCCATTATCCAAAAGATAAATGCTGGCGGTTAAACCTGAGACACCACCTCCAATGACAATTACTTTTTTCCTTTCCATAAAACCGTGATAAAAATCCCTAAAATGAGCACAAAAAAAGTACCAAATAAGAAAACAACTATTTTGTTTTTGCCATTCAGAAATAAAAACATACCTTCGTGGAAATTATATCGTTACTATGATAATAAAATTGGCAAGTGGTGTTGGGCGATATTTGTATCTGCTCAAAAGGGTATTTCGGTGGCCTGATCGTTGGCGGATGTTTATGCGGCAGTTCATTGCCGAGTTGGATAAACAAGCCTTGCAGAGTTTGCCGATTGTGTTTATCATCTCCATTTTTATCGGTGCCATCATTACCATTCAAGGTAAAACGAATACCGAGAATCCACTTCTACCGGCTTACACAACGGGTTTGCTAACGCGGGAGACGCTACTCTTGGAGTTCTCGTCCACGATACTTTGCTTGATTTTAGCGGGAAAAGTGGGCAGTAATATCGCCTCCGAAATAGGCACGATGCGTATCACCGAACAGATTGATGCGATGGAAATCATGGGCGTAAATAGTGCCAATTACCTTGTTTTGCCGAAGATTCTTGCCTTGGTGTTGATGATGCCTTTTATCGTTATTATTTCCGATGCCATTGGCTTGTTAGGTGGCTACGGCGTGGCGGTTTTGACGGATATTATCACCAAAGAGGATTATCTGTACGGCATTCAGTACGCTTTTAACCCGTATTATGTGACGTTTGGAATCGTCAAGTCGGTGGTTTTTGCCTTTATTATCACCTCAATGAGTAGTTTCTACGGCTATCATGTGCGTGGAGGGGCGTTGGAAGTGGGAAAAGCAAGTACGACTGCCGTAGTCAATTCCAGCGTGACGATTCTTCTGTTTGACTTAATTCTAACCAAAATACTCCTATGATTCAAGTTATTGACCTTGTAAAAAAGTTTGACCAAACGGTAGTTTTAAGACATGTTTCTGCCGATTTTCACGATGGTAAAGTCAATATGATTATTGGTCATAGTGGTAGTGGTAAGACGGTTTTGATGAAGACGATGATTGGTTTGCACACCTTCGAAGAAGGCAAGATTATCTACGACCTAACCTATCCGCATCCTGCTCGCAAAGACGTAAACGACATGAACGAAAACGAGATACAGATGCTTCATCGCGAGGTGGGAATGCTCTTTCAAGGCTCGGCGTTGTTTGATAGTATGACCGTGTTGGAAAACGTGCTATTCCCCTTGGAGATGTTCTCCCAGATGTCCAAAGAAGAACGCACAGAACGGGCCATGTTTTGCTTGCGGCGTGTTAATATGCCCGAACATGCCCTGTCGTTGATGCCTGCGAAGATTAGTGGTGGTATGCAAAAACGGGTGGCGATTGCACGGGCGATTGTGTTGCAACCCAAGTATCTCTTTTGCGATGAACCCAACTCGGGCTTAGACCCAAAAACGAGTTTGGTCATTGACCAACTAATCCACGAAATCACGGAAGAATATCAGATTTGTACCATCGTCAATAGCCACGACATGAACTCCATTATGGAGATTGGCGACAACATCATTTTCCTCAAAAATGGCGAAAAAAAATGGCAAGGAAGTAACAAAGAGATATTTCACGCCGATAACGAAGACTTAGATGACTTCGTGTTTGCAAGTAATTTATTCAAAAAAGTAAAAGCCACAAATCAATAAAAAACGATTATAGATGAAACGAATCCTTTTTACTGTGTTATGTACGACGCTTTGCGTAGTGTTTTTATGTGCTCAAAATCACCCGCCCAAACGAGGCGTTCCTGCCAGACGGGATGCCAGACCCTATGTGCAACCGAATGGAGACACGCTAACCATAAGGCTTTTTGGTGACGAGCGAAGCCATTTTTGCACCACCGAAGACGGATATGTCATCCGTGAAGACGAGACCAAAACCTACTGTTACGCTCTTGCGGTAAAAGATGGCACCAAACCCTCCAAGATGCAAGCCCATAATGCCAACAAACGTACCGAAAAAGAGAAAAAATGGTTGGAGAAAAAAGGCATCAAGAAAAACCTCAAAGAAGTGACGAACTAAGTCGTTGTTAGATACTTGTTTTTATCTGATTAGTGCGATTGGTAGCACCATTGGTTGCGTGCAACAGCAACTGATGGGGAAATAGAAATCGTTGACAGAATTGAAAAGTGTAATTTGAATTATGTTGCAAAAAAATGTAATTTTGCAAAGAATATCTCCGAAGTGTCGGAGAAATAAATAAAATATTAACATAGCATTACTATTATTTCGCGTTTACCGAAAGCGTCAGAAACTTTAACGGGAATAAATGCACAGAAATAATATGTGGCAGCATACAACATAACGGTATGCCTGTCTTCGTAGATAATAGATGCTCACTTTATGTGAGTTTCTTATACGAAGACGAAGGCTCCCTTTCTGACGCTGCCTTGGTAACGCGATAGGAAACTCATTTTTCTATTGTGGTCGGATTGATAGTTTTGCGAAAAGGCTATCAATTTATGGCAAAAAACAGCAATCTCAGTCAAGCCAAAAGTGCGAAGAATGACGAGTTTTATACCCAGTATGCGGACATTCAAAAGGAGATAAACGCGTACATAGAGTACAATCCCGATGTGTTTCAAGGCAAGACCATTTTGTTGCCGTGCGATGACCCTGAGTGGTCAAACTTTACGAAATTCTTTGCACAAAATTTTGAAGCATTTGGGCTGAAAAAACTCATCTCTACTTCATACGCTATTGAGAGCAAGAAGTATAAAACCGATTGGCAACCCACTCTTTTTGAGACCGAAAATCCCAATTATGACGTTGATAAAACCAAAACACATGGCAAAATCTTCACCCTCACGCACGACACCAACCAAAATGGACGCATAGACATTGACGATTTGCAGTGGGAGTATTTAGAGGGCGATGGCGACTTTCGTTCTAAGGAGGTAACGGCTTTGCGTGACGAAGCCGACATCATTATTACCAACCCACCTTTTTCGCTCTTTCGGGAGTTTTTGGCGTGGATAATAGAAGGAGAAAAACAATTTTTGATTATAGGAAATATCAATGCGATTACTTACAAAGAAGTTTTCCCGCTAATAAAAGAAAATAAAATTTGGTTAGGGAGTTCCTACTTTAATGGTGGAGCCGCATTCTTTATTGCAGATCAAACGTTATATGACCCAGCCAAAATGTCAAATGAAAAGAACGCATATTTACAAGATGGCAAATTCCTCTGGCGAGTAAATGGAGTCCGTTGGTTTACGAATCTTGACCATGGTCGCAGGTACGAGCCGTTAAAATTGATGACAATGGAAGATAATTTGAGGTTCAACAAGAAACTAAAAGGGCAAAATGAGTATTTTCATTACGATAATTACGATGCAATTGAAGTTCCCTACACAGAATGTATTCCGAGCGATTACGAAGGCATTATGGGCGTTCCCATCTCTTTTTTGGATAAATACTGCCCCGAACAGTTTGAGATAATGGGAATGTGTGAAAATGAGGATTTATATAATCTCAAAACTCGCGTATATACTACCGCGGAATGTAAACAAGCATATATGAATAAATTTGGGAAACAGGGCACTTACGATTTAAATGCAAGTGGTGTAATTTTTAAGGAAGGTATTCAAGAAAAAGTTTATCAACGAATTTTAATCCGCAAAAAATCCTCAAATGACATAACAAAAAATCCTCAAATGGCATAATGAAATGATAAAAAATTTGCGTATATCGCTCTAAATAGTTGAGATAATTGAGTTTTAAAATTGACGTTTTTTTTGATTATTTGAAACCATTATGGCAGGCAAAAAACAATAGTAGGCAACATCTTCGAATGTTGCAAAAAAACATCAACGCTTGGAAGCGTTGGTTACTAACGGGGCGTTGCGGGGTGTCCCCGCAGAGAGGGTAGCGAGCAACGAAGTGCGAGCGAGGGAGAGACCTCTCCCACTCAAAAATAAAGAATTAAAAACACAATAATATGAAAGCAGAATTAAAAATTTACACGGTAGAGGAAATCTGCAAAGGTTTTACCTACAACGAAGCCGAAGGAAAAGGGCTTTTTGGGCTGTCGGGCAAACTGATTATCCAGCCCGAGTACCAACGTAACTACCTCTATGCCGAGCAAAACGGAGCCCGCGAGATTGCCGTGATTGATTCCGTACTGAAAGGCTATCCGATTGGGTTGCTGTACTTTAACCGCGTGGACGAAAACCATTTGGAGGTGTTGGACGGGCAGCAACGCATCACTTCTTTGGGACGATTCCTCACGCGTAAGTTCGCCATCCAGATTAACGGCATGGAGCAGTATTTTGACTACATGGCAGACGACCTCAAACAGAAAATTTTGCAAACCGAACTGCTCGTGTACGAATGCGAAGGCACCGAAAGCGAAATAAAAGAGTGGTTTAAGACGATAAACATTGTCGGGTTGCCTTTGGAGGAACAGGAGATTTTGAATGCCGTGTATTGCGGTAGGTTTGTAACGCTCGCTAAAGAAGTGTTTTCCAACTCGCAAAACGCCAATATCAACAAATGGTCGGCTTTTTTGCGGGGTAACGTGAAACGGCAGGCGTACTTGCATACGGCGTTGGAGTGGGTGAGCAAAGGCAATATCAGTGCGTATATGTCCCTGCACCGCAACGATGACAATATCCGCCAAATGCAAACGTATTTTGATAGCGTCATCGATTGGGCAAGTGGTGTATTTAGTAACATCGAAAAGGAGATGTGCGGGTTGCCGTGGGGTGAGTTGTACGAAAAATACCATAAACAGCCGTATGACCCAGCCCAAGTGGCTCAAAAACAACGTGACCTTTACGAAGATTACTATGTGAAGAACAAAAAAGGTATTTACGAATACATCCTCGGTGGTTGCCAAGACACGCGTTTGTTAGAAGTGCGATGCTTCGATGAGCCAACGAAAAAGACCGTTTATATTCGCCAAACTAACGAAGCACAAGACAAAGGTATCTCAAACTGTCCGCTGTGTGCTCTGGGCAATGACAACAACCGCACGAAGATTTGGAAACTTGCCGAGATGGATGCCGACCACGTTACGGCTTGGTCAAAAGGTGGTGCAACCGACATCAGCAACTGCCAAATGCTCTGCCAAACTCACAATCGGGCGAAAGGGAATAAATAGCGTTTTTTGCCAGTCCGACCCTCGCCGTTGCCAGCAAAAACAGCATTAAACCACAAAAAATGTGGCTTAAAATTTGTGTATATCCGTTTTTATCGTAACTTTGTATCGAAATCAGTACCAATTTTGTAACCTATCCAAAGTATAAAATTGGATGGGAGATTGATACATCAAAACGTCGATATGTTATTGAATTACAGCCATGAAAGAACTAAAATGCCCCAAATGTGGAAGTGTGTTCACCGTCGATGAGGCGGATTATGCGTCCATCGTCAGTCAGGTCAAAAACGTCGAGTTTACTGCAGAGGTGAACCGTCGCCTTGCCGAATTGCACCAACAACACCTCGTTGAGCAACAGTCGGCGGAGGCTAAGTTGGAGAAAGAACACCAAGTGGAGATAGGCAAGAAACAACAGGAAATCAGCCAAAAAGAATTGGAAATCAGCCAACTGCGAGGCCGTTTGCAAGCCATCGAGCAGCAGAAACGTTCGGAGTTGGATTTGGCTATGGCCACCAAAGATAAAGCCATCGACGAACTGCGTGCCCAACTTGCACAAAGTGGTCAGCAACAGCAGATTGCCGTGATGGAAGTGCGACAAAAAGCGAAGGATTATTTAACCCAGAAGGAGCAGGAAATCGCCCAACTACAGGCTGAGGTAAAGACGCAACAATTGGAGGCAGAGTCGAAGATGGCTGTACTACGCGAGAAATACGAAGGGGAGTTGAAAAACGCACAGGACATGGTGACTTACTACAAAGACCTGAAAGCCAAGATGTCCACGAAGATGGTAGGAGAGACGCTGGAAATCCACTGCAGTACTGAGTTCAACCGTATGCGGCCGCTGTTCCCGAATGCCTACTTCGAAAAAGACAATGACGCTTCGGGAGGCTCCAAAGGGGACTTTATTTTTCGCGACTTCGGAACGGACGGCACGGAATACATCTCCATTATGTTTGAGATGAAGAACGAGCGGGACGAGACCACCTCCAAGCACAAGAATGAGGATTTTTTCAAGAAACTGGATGCCGACCGTAAGGCAAAGAAATGCGAGTTTGCCGTGTTGGTCTCGCTTCTGGAGCCCGACAGTGAGTTGTATAACGGGGGTATCGTGGATGTATCGCACCGCTACGACAAGATGTACGTCATTCGTCCGCAGTTCTTCCTGCCGATTATCTCATTGCTTGTCCAGACCTCGAAAAAGAGCCTCGAATATAAGCAACAACTGCAAATTGCCCGAAACCAAAGCATTGATGTGACCAACTTTGAGAACCAACTATTGGATTTTCGCGATAAGTTTGGTCGTAACTATCGTCTTGCCAGCGAGAAGTTCCAAACCGCCATTGAAGAAATCGACAAGTCCATCGCCCATTTGCAAAAAATCAAAGAGAACCTTATCGGCACCGAAAACAACCTACGTTTGGCGAACGACAAAGCCGAATCCCTGACCATCAAGAAATTGACGCAAAACAATCCCACGATGACCACTCTCTTTGAAGAAGCCCGAAAAAATACGCAAGTCGTGGACGATGACGCTTAAAAGGAACGATTGCCTCATCTATTAAGCCGCCGACAAGATACGAAGCAAAAAATAAAGCACGATTTTTTAAATTTATTTTTGTTTTTTAATTTTTTGGTATTATCTTCGCACTCGGTTTTGAGGGAAGGGGAGTGATTTAGGTTGTTATTTTAGAAGTTTTTATTGGGTTGTAGATGCGTTTCACCTGATTTTTGAAAAAGATTGCAGGTGTTATCTTTTGGACGCTATGTGAGAGAGGATGTTGAGGCGATATTAAAAAACCTACGGAGTAAGAGGCGTTCAAAAAAAAGTTTGAGAAGATTAAGATTATGATATAGTGTGCACGGCTTTACGTGCGTGTTTTTTGACTTATTATCAACAAGATGTAGTACAAGAGGAAAGAGAATGATTTTTCCCTGTTAATTTTTTACACTTGATAGATTTGCGTTC
>JBGUYG010000007.1:0-12385 GCA_045118535.1 Paludibacteraceae bacterium | reverse complement strand
CATTTTGCGGTCAATACCATTGATAGTTTTTTCCAAACGATTGTCCGTTCGTTCGCTCGGGAGTTGAGTTTATCGGCTAATTATGAGATTTCATTGGACGAAGAGGAGATTGTGAACGAAGCCGTTACGAAATTATTAAAAGATATTATAGAAGGCAAATTCCCATCTATTGAAGCCATTCTTTCGCAAAAAATTACCGATGAAATCAACCAAGATAAAACATGGAACATTACGAGTATTCTTCTCAATTACGCAAAGGAATTAAATAAAGAAAAACTCAAAAAACACCTTCCAGAGTTCCAAAAACTTGATGTGCAAAGTATCATACAAACGTGGAAAAAACATTCCGAAAATAACGAAACGCTTCAAGTAGCACTTAAAGATATAGATTATTTACCCCTGATTTTATCGGTGTACGACAGCATAAAAGAATCCAATAAAGAGCATCATCGCCTCCCTATTTCCGAAGTAAATCACTTATTGAATCAAATTATAAAGAATGCCGATACGCCTTTTATCTACGAAAAAATCGGCAATCGCATACATCATTATATGATTGACGAGTTTCAGGATACTTCGGCGATGCAATGGGAGAATTTTAGACCTTTGGTGCAAAATACTTCAAGTAGTGGTTTAAGCAATTTGGTGGTTGGAGACGTAAAACAGAGCATTTATCGCTTTCGTAACTCGGATTGGCATTTATTAAACGAGCAAATACAACAGGATATAGAAGGCACTGAATCGATTACGTTGGAAAATAATTATCGTTCGGCGAAGACGATTGTGGAACAAAATAATGCCCTATTTCCTGCATTGGCAAAGAAAATGCAAGAGGTTTTGGACGAAAAACAAGAAACGCTGACCGACATTTACAGCGAACAAGGCGTAAAACAAGTGCCACAGTCGAAAATCACAGGCTTCTATCACATTGAAGTCATCAACCAAAAGAATAAACCAGGGTATGAAGAAATGGCGTTAGAACGGCTTCAAAAGACCTTAGAAGACATCCATAAACGCTATCAAAATAATATGGGCAAAGTGGCGATTTTGGTGAAAAAAAATTCAGAGGTGGAAAAAATCACGCAAAACCTCTTGAAATGGGGCTATGAAGTGTATTCCACCGAAGGTCTTACCATTGATTCGCACCCGGTCATCGATTTGCTGATTGCTATTTTGACCTATAATGTCCGACCACAAAGCGTTGGCGAAATGAGTGTCGAGAAACAGACGATTTTGCAACTTTTGGGGCAAAAAGATGGCACTTGGGAGGTTATCAACCGTGCTAAATCGTTGCCTTTGTACGAGCAAATCCAGTTTTTGATTGAACAGTTGCATCTGTATGATTGGAAAAATGCTTCTACCTATTTGGTGGCTTTTCACGACCGTGTTTTTGACTTTATACAAACGCATAGTGGCGATGTGAGTGCTTTTTTGGAGTATTGGGCACTGAAAAAGCATAAATGGTACATTTCATCGGTGAAGGGGACAAATGCGATAGAAGTGATGACGATACATAAATCGAAGGGTTTGGAATGGGACATTGTGCTTTTGCCGTTTGTGAACTGGACGTGGATACCGAACAAAAAACCGATTATTTGGTGCCAAGCACCTGAAAATATGCCTGCGAAAATTCCAATTATTCCGATAAAATATCCCAATAAAGACGAAAATGTTGCTGATTTTCAACAAGATATAGAGGACGAAAAACGCAATATGTATGTGGATTGCTTGAACCTGACTTACGTGGCTTTTACGCGTGCTTCGAAGGAATTGTACGCTTTTGTACCCTATTGGGCAGATAATAAAAATGGGAGCAAAGGAGCGGCAAAAAATATGGGAAATTTGATTGGTGAAATTTATCTTAAGGGTGATAAGTTGGAAGATGTTGAAAATCAATCATTTACGTTTGGCGAAAAGACGGTTTACGAAGCAAAAAATCCCCAACAAACCGACGTACAGCAAGAAAATTTGCAAATGTACCCTACCCAACTCAATGACCGTTTGCGACTGCGTATGCGGCCTATCAAAGTGGCTGAACAAGGAACGCTGATGCACGAGTGGCTTTCACGCATGACATACCTAAACGAAAACGACCGCGAAAAATCCTTGCAAGAGATGTTAGAAAAAGGTTATATCGCGAAGAACGATGTCGATAAAATGAACGATGAAATGGAAAAATTTGAGCGGTTGATAGCGAAATATGGCAAAAAAGAATGGTTCGAAAAAAATGATTACCAAATTTATAACGAGCGAGATATTTTGCTACCTAAAGGCAGGACAGAACGCCCCGACAGAGTGTTAGAAAAAGGCGATGAAGTGATAATTATTGATTATAAATTTGGCAAAAAAGCCGAAAAACATAAAACGCAAGTGAAAAATTATATGAATTTGTACGAAAAAATGGGCAAAAAGGCTCAAGGATACATCATTTACGTGGAACAAGAAACTATCACAGAAGTAAAATGATTGCAGCAACAGATTTAATAAAAATTGGCATTTTAGGTGGTCCACACGGAACAAAAGGGGCTATTTCGTTATTGTTTCGCGACAATATTTCGTTTGAAAATCTTCCTGCTTTTCTTGTGTTGGAGATTGATTCACTTTTTGTGCCGTTTCGGCTGTTGAGTTGGGAAGAGAAAAAAAATACAATTCAAGTACAACTTAAAGGCATAGATTCACCCGAAGAAGCCAATAAATACACCCATTTCAACGCTTATTTGTTTCGGTCAGATGTGGATACAGAAGAATTGATTTTCACGGAATTGGAGGGCTTTACAATTATAGACCAAACGGGTAAAAATCGCGGAAAGGTTAAAGTAGTAGATGAAAGTACACAAAACGTGATTTTGGAGACTGAAGACGGCATTTTGTTTCCTTTCCATGAGGATTTATTGCTTGATTTCAACGAAGAAAATAAAACAATTACACTACAAATTGCAGACGGTTTATGAAGAAAAAAACGATGGAAGAATTGCACCGCTTGAGTGTGGAAGAATTTAAACAAAGCACCAAAATACCGTTGACGGTTGTGTTGGATAATGTTCGCAGCCAAAATAATATCGGTTCTGTTTTCCGCACTGCCGACGCATTTCGCATCGAAGAAATCGTTTTATGTGGCATTTGTTGCACCCCACCGAACCATGAAATTCACAAAACGGCACTCGGAGCCGAAGATTCGGTCAAGTGGTCGTATTACAAAAATACGGTTGATGCTGTTCAGGAATTAAAGCAAAAAAACTATAAAATTTATGCCATAGAGCAAGTAAATGGTAGCATTGATTTGCATAACCTTAAAGCAATACTTCAAGAAAATCAAAAATATGCAGTTATTTTTGGGCATGAAGTGTTTGGGGTGAACCAAGAAGTTGTGGATATGTGCGATGGATACATCGAAATTCCGCAATTTGGCACCAAACATTCGCTCAATATCAGCGTTACGGCAGGCATTGTGTTATACGAAATGAGTTTACTTTTAGATGCAACAAAACGGGCATAGACATATTACCTTATTGGCTCCAGCAAAGGATTTGGAGGTCGGAAAATGTGCTATTCAAGCGGGTGCAGATGCTGTTTATATCGGTGCTCCGATGTTCAGTGCGAGGCAAATGGCAAACAATGACCTTGATTCCATCGCTCAATTGGTGAAATATGCCCATCAATACAACGCCCAAGTGTACGTTGCCCTCAATACCCTACTGAACACTGAGGAGCAAAAAAAAGCCGTAGATATATGTTGGCAGATGCACGAAAGGCAGGTTGATGCAATCATTATGCAAGACTTGCGATTGTTGCAGTACCCGCTGCCCCCTATCCGACTTCACGCCTCTACACAGTGCGATAATCGGACGATAGAGCAAGTCAAACGACTGCAAGAATATGGTTTTCAGCGGGCTGTGTTGGCACGTGAATTATCGTTGGAGGAGATAAAAGCCATCCGAGAAGCCGTTCCCGATATGGAGTTGGAGGTGTTTGTGCACGGGGCTTTGTGCGTGTGTTATTCGGGCAAATGCTATATGTCCGAGCGACTTTTGGGACGCAGTGCCAATCGAGGCGAATGTGCTCAGATGTGCCGTATGAAATATGATTTGCTGGATGAAAATCAGCAGGAAATTACCGATGAAATCGGCGAAAAAATACATCAACGCTATGTACTTTCGTTGAAGGATTTGGATAGAAGTGCCTTTTTGCAGTCGCTTATGGACATTGGTGTGGATTGCTTCAAAATAGAGGGACGGCTGAAAAATAAGGAATATGTAACGAATGTGGTGGCTTATTATCGGCAACTGTTAGCAAAACAAAATGAGCATCGCTATTTTTATACCTTCACGCCTTCGCCGCAAAAGACCTTTCATCGCGATCAAACCGATTATTTCTTGCAACAACGCACCCAATCGATGGCAAATTGGAATACCCCAAAATCCACAGGAGAACCCATTGGAAAAGTGATAAATTGGGATAAAACCGCGATTATTTGCGAATTATTACCTCAAGTAACACTTCAAGCTGGCGATGGCATCTGCTATTTAGATAATGGCTTTGCCGTAAATAAAATTGAGCCTATTACTCCAAACCAAGTACGTATCACGCCCAATGTGCCGATAAATACGCTCCAGAACTTGCAGGTCAATATGCCTTTGTTCCGCAACTACGATAAGGCGTTTATGGAAAACCTAAAAGCGGAGCGAAAAATACCGCTTTCTATTGAAATTTACAACGAGCAAAATAACATTGTTATCGTAGCAGGAGGAACAAAACAGATGTATGAAAACACGTTCCCAACTGCTCAAAACGCCGATTTGGCTTTGCAAAACATCAAAAATCAATTCAGCAAACTGAACAACACCATTTTTTGCTTGGAAAATATCCACATCGCCTTGTCCCCTATTCCGTTTGTGCCGATTGCAACCCTCAACCAGTGGCGACGCGAAATCATAGAGCAAGAGACGCAACGGCAAACGTACCAACCCAACCACACTTTTGAGCATCCAATTCAGAAAATCGAAATTGATTACGAGGCGAAAAGCGAACCGTTGATGACTTGCAGGTACTGTATTTTATACGAAATGGGACATTGTCGCAAGCAAAATCCGTTTCCAAAGCACCAAGAACCGCGTTTTTTACGGCTCCAAATGGGCAAAATGATGCGTTTAGAGTTTGATTGTGAAGCGTGTCAAATGAAAATCTGGGAAAAATGATGAGGGATTTTACGTTACATAGTTACCAAAAATTGTTGGAGGCGTTGCAGCAAAACGGCTACCAGTTTTTGACGGTTACGGATTATTTCCAGCACAACTATGACCCAAATCAGCCGTTCGTTATTTTACGGCATGACGTGGACAAACGACCGCAACAATGTGTGCATTTCGCCCAAATAGAGCAAGCGATGGGCATCCGTTCCACCTTCTATTTTCGGGTTATCGATGGGCAGGTTTACGAAAAGGAACTTAAAGCGGTACTTCAAGCACAACACGAGATTGGCTACCACTACGAGGATTTATACGTTGCGAAGGGCGATAGCCAGCAAGCCACTTTAACCTTCTCAAAAAATCTTGCGATTTTGCGACAGTTTTATCCGGTGCAAACCATCGTGATGCACGGCACACCCCATAGCAAAATTGACAACAAAACGATGTGGCAAAACGTTGATTATAGAGCGTTTGGAATAACGTCAGAACCCTACTTGGACATTGATTTTTCGACCGTTTTTTACCTGACCGATACGGGTGGTTGCTGGGACGGCTACAAGTATAGTGTGCGGGACAAAATTTCGCAGTTTCAGCCACTTTGGGAGCAGCAAGGGCTTATTTACCACAGCACGCAGGACATTATTTTGGCGTTGCAAAACGGCACTTTTCCACCTCGTGTCTTGCTCACAACCCATCCACAGCGATGGCTCAACAACCCTATTTTGTGGGCAAAAGAAAGAATCATTCAGCACATTAAGAATTATATCAAGCAGTGGCTGATTTCGTTGGGCCGTTGAATATCTTTTTGGTGTTGTGAAATAGGGTTAACAATACATCGTGGATTTTTCCCAACAAACGCCAACAACATCACGCAAAAAGGTAATCCAAAACGACTGCGTGTGTTGCTTTTCGTCGCCTTTTTCTGCCCAAACCTGTGCAAAAGCTTCGGCCTGTTGTGCTTTGTCTTGGGTTGTCATAGGCTACACCGGATTTCGCAGGAAACTTTTTTCGCTAAATTGCTGCTCGATATTCTTTACTGCTTTTTGGATACCGACTTGCGTCTGCAAATCTTTCGTGATTTCATTCAACGCATACTTCACTGTGGAATGCGACCTATTTCCAAGCAGATTCCCGATTTCTTGCAAGGATTTTTCGGTGTGTTTTTTGAGTAAATAAATGATAATATGTCGCACTAACGTGATTTCTTTGTCCCGTGCTTTGGATTGAACGGCTTGAAAATCAACATGATAATAATTACATGCGGCACGAATTATATCGTCTTCTGAAATTTTTTGCGGCTCTAATTTGATGACTTGCCCGATAATTTTCTTTGCAAATGCGAGGTCAATAACGTTGTCGGTCATCGTGGCGTGTGCCAACAGCGAAACCAAAACGCCCTCCAAATCTCGCACGCTATTACGGATATTGTCCACAATATATTCAATCACATCATTGGGCAATTTGATGTCATTTTCTTTGAGTTTATATTTGATAATGTTATACCGCAACTCCTTATCGGGTCGGTAAATAGGCGTGGTCAGTCCCCACTTAAACCGTGTCAGCAAGCGTTCTTCAATGCCTTCCAACTCAGAAGGGGCTTTGTCGGCAGTAAAAATGATATTTTTACCCTGCTGATGCATGGAATTGAAGAGATGGAAAAACGTCTCTTGCGTCCGCTCGCCACGTAAAAACTGAATATCGTCAATAATCAACACATCTACTGATTCGTAAAAAGCCAAAAAATCCGTGATATGTTTATTTATGCTGGCTGTTTGGTATTGCGACATAAACTCATTCGCCGAAACAAATAATACGCGTAGTTTGGGGTGTAATTGCACAACTGCATTACCGATAGCATTCGCCAAATGGCTTTTTCCGATACCACTTCCGCCATAAACAAAGAACGGATTAAAGGTGGATTTGGAGACTTTTTTGGCAATTTCCAAGCCTACTTCTCGTGCGACTCGGTTCGTTTTACCTTCAATAAAATTGTCAAATGTATGTGCAGCATTCAGTTGCGTATCCCAAACTTCTTTTCCTTTTTTTTGCAACACCTCATCGGGACGCAAATTAACCTTGATGATTTCAGGAATGTTGCTTTGTTTGTTGGACACTACGTTGGCTAACAACTTTATGTCAATTCCTTTACCGTAACTCTTCTGAATGGTGTTATAAAAATCCTGCCCATAATTCTCTTTAATATAGTCTGCGTAGTACAGACTTGGGGCTTTGAGATACAATTTTTTTGTTTCAGAATCATACGACTTGAACTTTATGGGTGCAAACCAAGTATCATAAACAGTTTTGGTGAATTTCTTCTTAAAAGTCGCCAAACAATCCTGCCAAAGTGCTTCAGCAATCTTATTTTTGTCTTCTGCCATCCTGTTTACTTATCTTTTTTACGACCAAAAAGTGAAAAATGAACGTATCGTTTTGGATTCGTTTTTAAATCTGTCAGCAGACTATCAATCGAAACGATAGAACGATTTATGTTATAATATAAGTTGTCATCGCTTAAAAGCATACCCACCGTACCACTTGTGTCGTGTGCCGATGCCAAAAGGTAATTAAGATGAGTCAAAGCAGAATCTACTTTTTGAAACATTTCTTGATATTGCACATCGTCTAATTTTGCGGTTACCGCCTTGAAATTATGCAACGAAGTGTCAATATCAGCAACAAGACCGTCCAGTTTATAATCAAAAAAGTATTTCAAATCATTACCAATAGAATTTAAGTTAGCTGTTACCGTATCCGTATGTTCCAAAATGTGTCGAATGTTGTCATGGTCAATTTGTTTGTTCAAATTGGTAATCAGTTTCGTTGTTTCATCGACTGCATTGGTCATCGAAAGCAACAAGCCCGATTGCAAGTTATCAATCACGCCAGGTATGACTAAGGTGGGCAACGTGTCGTATGATTTATAAGGTAAAGTATCTATGTTATTTTCGGCCAACTCTTGTGAGGTTGGGATACGGAGTTCAACAGCTGTTCCGCCCAATAAACCGTCTGCAATGAGACACATCACCGTCCCGTTTTCTACCGTTATATCTTCATTCAAAACGATTTGCACCGTGAAAGCATCTTCTTTTTTGAAGTTATATTGAATATGCTTTACTTGTCCGACTTTATATCCACGTACATACACGGGTGCCTGTTCCTTCAAGCCGTTTATGTTAGAATAAATACCTATATAATAGTTGGCAGCAAGAAAAACGTTCATTCCTTTGAGAAAATTGATGCCAAAATACAGCAAAAAGGACGCAAAAATTGCTACCACACCTACCAATACTTCACGTGAATGTTGCCTCATATTATTTATTTAATTTAACAACGAAACAATCTGGGAATCTATCTTTCATGGATAACGACATTTTCTTTGCCTCTTCGTAGGTTAGGTATTGTCCATAAATGTACTTATATAAACCATCTCTTAAAGAGCAAGTATAGCCTGTCAAGCCTTTGAAAGCAGGGTCCCCTTCGGGTATAGGATTTGAAGTAGCAAAAATTTGAACCGAAAAATACGTTATCGTTTCATTTTGTGTCGTTTGTGGTGTTTGGGGCGTAGTTACTGGTTTTTTCGGTGTGCTTGCAGTGGGCGTAGGTTTAGCAGGTTTATTATTTTCGCTACTAACTGCCATACGTTTATATGTTGTGTAGTAGTTCTGGAAAGCCTTGAAAATAGATTGGGTTATTTGTTCCGAACCTACGCTGGTCAAGTACTTTTCATCATCAGTATTGGAAATGAATCCCGTTTCAATCAACACAGCAGGACATGCCGCTTTTAACAACACCAAGAAAGCGGCTTGACGAACTCCCCTATCGTTACGTTGCAAATCCGTGATAACTTGTCGTTGAACTTGCGATGCAAAGCGGATACTCTTATCCATATATTCGTCTTGGATAAGTTCAAACATAATATAAGATTCCACTTTTTCGGGGTCAAAGCCTTGATAAGTAACTTTGTAGTTGTCCTCAAGGGTAATAACCTTGTTTTCGAACATGGCTACTTCTAAATTATCATCTAACTTATCGGTTCCCAAAACGAACGTTTCAAAACCATTAACACGTGTATTTGCGGTCGAATTAGCGTGAAAACTGATGAATAAATCTGCCTGATTCCGATTGGCTATATTCGCCCTCTCTTGCAACGGCAAAAATATATCGCTCGTACGCGTATACACAATGTTCACGTCGGGAATATTTTTGGCAATCAGTAATCCTAAATTCATTGCCATCTTTAAGTTAATATCTTTTTCTTTTGCATTTTTACCTATGGCACCGGGATCTTTACCGCCGTGACCAGCATCAATTACAACTGTAAAACGTTTTTCGCCAGCCGCAAACATATCGGGCATTAAAAGCGAAAAAGACACTAAAAGCAAAAGTAATCTAAAAAATCGAACTGTTTTCATATCAATTTTACATAAAAGTCATTTCACGCAAAGGTACAAAAAAAAATGTATATCAAAAACATTTATTCGTTTTTTCGTTTTTTTATGAAAAAACGTACTATAAAGTAGAGAATTGCAAGACCAAAAATAAATAAAATAAATCCGCCAATTTCACTACTATATTTATGTATAAGGTCGGTTTGACCGTGTGCTATGTAGCCAATAAACGCCAAAACGATGTTCCAAGCAAAAGCACCCAAAAAAGTGTATAAAGCAAAAATACCCACATTCATCTTACTTAAACCCGCAGGAATGCTTATCAACTGACGAATGGCAGGAATCAAACGCCCAATAAACGTGGAAACCTTACCATATTGTTTGAAATAATCCTCTGCTTTCGCCACTTTTTCGCCACTCAAAAGCAACAAATGCCCCATTTTACTATCCGCAAAAGCGTAAATTATCGGTCGTCCAAGCCACAAAGCCAAAAAATAGTTGATAAAAGCCCCAATCATAGCTCCAAGCGTACCAAAAAGCACAATCAGCAGCACATTGATGAAATAATTATCCGAAACGTGCAACACTGACTCTGGATTGGCTGCCACGTAGGTTGCAGGCGGAATAACTACCTCGCTGGGAAAAGGAATAAAAGAGGATTCGATGGTCATCAGTGCCAAAATCGCTCCGTATGACATATTCTCCGAATACCATTGCTCCACCCTCTCTAATAGCGAGGTTTCAACCTGTGATGAACTTACATTTAAAGTATCACTTAAAGTGATTGTTTGCTCATTTTGTGCCTTTAAGTGCGACATCAAGCAAAAAGCAAATAATAAAGTATAAAAAATGCGTTTCACGTTGTATAGCATAAAAAGAGTAGAACACAGCTCTATTTACTATGTTCTACTCATCATTTTCAAATCAATTATTGACCACTTAACAAACTTTTAACCATGGCAGAAATATCCTTTCCATCCGCTTTACCAGCGAGTTGTTTGGTTGCCACACCCATCACTTTGCCCATATCGCTCGGTGCAGATGCTCCTGTTTGGGCAATAATTTCTTGGATGATTTTCTTCAACTCGTCTGCCGAAAGCTTTTCGGGCAGGTATTTTTCTATCACTTTGGCTTGTGCTAATTCGTCTTGTGCCAACTCATTTCGTCCCGCTTCTTGGAACATTTGAGCGGCTTCTTGACGCTGTTTTACCATCTTTTGCAGAATTTGCAACGCTTTGTCGTCGTGCAACTCGCCATCGGAATTTTTAGCCGTTTTGGCTTCCAAAAACTCCTTTTTTATGCTACGCAAGGCATCAAGTGCTACTTTATCCTTCGCAAGCATCGCTTTTTTAATGTCTTCGCTAATCGTATCAAATAAGGCCATAATTACAAGAATAAAAGTTGAACTAATATATAAATAGGTAGTAAAACAATCAACGAGAACTTAACCATATAGCCAAAGAAAGAAGGCATCTTGATGTTATTCTCTTCCGCTATCGCTTTAACCATAAAGTTAGGACCGTTACCAATATATGTCATGGCACCAAACATCACCGAACTCACCGAAATGGCTTTCAATAAAATCTCAGGTATATTAGCCACCATATCTCCTCCATACGCTGCCATTTGTTCGGGCGACAAGCCTAAAGCAACGCTATGAAAAGCAACGGCAGTAGGTGTGTTGTCCAAGAAGGAAGATAAAACACCTGTTGAATAGTAGAACTGCCATGCGTGTGTAAAGCCAAGTTCGGCTGCGTGATGGTTGAGGTATGCCAAAGCGGGTGTCATAGTCGTAAAGATACCTAAAAAGAGTACTCCCACCTCAATGATTGGCTCCCAACTATACTTATTCATATCATAACGAACCGTCTTAGACGTTGTATAATAACTCAAAAAGGCAAGTGATAACAATACAATCTCACGCAAATACTTAATCCACAGCGGAGCATCATGTTCTCCCATTTGAGGAATATAACCAACGTTGATAAATGCCACACTTAACACAATTCCAATCAAGTAAATAAAGTTGATTTTACCTTCAATTGTAAGTGGCGTTTTTTCGCGTACATCGGCTGACAAAGAAGTCCAATCCTCTTTTTTGTAGTAATAGTTATCCACCACAAAATAAAGTGCGAGTAAAATTATACCCGTAAAAGCCCACTCTGGGAATAACTTAAAGAACCAACCAAACTCCGCTCCACGCAAGAACAGCATAAACAAGGGAGGATCTCCAAGTGGCGTAAGCAAACCACCGCAGTTAGCCACCAAAGCGATGAAAAATAAAACGGTGTGCATCTTAAATTCCCGCTGTTGGTTGGTGGTAATCAAAGGACGAATGAGCAACATGGCCGCACCAGTCGTTCCCATAAAACTTGCCAAAATCCAACCAGTAGCCAAAAAAGCCGTGTTGATAAGTGGTGTGGCTTGCAAGTCGCCACCAAGATGTATGCCACCCGTTACCACAAACAACGACAGCAACAAGATAATAAACGGAACGTAATCAAACAACACTTGATGCTCTAATTCGTGTGACATGCCACCAATAATCAAGCAAATCGCTGTCGGCACGCCCAAAAAGAGCGAGACAATGAGTTTATTTACGTTCTTTTCCCAAAATTTTTCTGCCACCAAAGGACCTATCGCAATGGTGAGCAACATTAGCACAAAGGGTATTAAACTCCACGCACTATGTACAAATTGTTCCATAATTATATAACATTTTTAATCTAATTTCAACACTGCCAAGAATGCCTTCTGAGGTACTTCTACGTTACCTATTTGCTTCATTCTTTTCTTACCTTTTTTCTG
>JBGUYG010000006.1:0-43988 GCA_045118535.1 Paludibacteraceae bacterium | reverse complement strand
TTAAGACACGAGGCCGTTGTAAAAAAAAATAGATATGAAAAAGAAGTTTTTGTACTTTTTAATGTTTATTAACGTTAGCCTGATGGCACTTGCAGACGGGGCGTTAGACGTTAAACGAGATACTTTTGGTCCCTGCGACCAAGTGTTTTATTCGTTAGTTACTTTTACGCAAGAACCCATTATGCGTGCTCATCTTTATACAATCAATGCCGAAGGAGACCAGATATTTTTTGCCCCTGGAAACTTGCAATATCAACCTTCAACGAAGTCATGGCGTTTTGCACGCCGTCAATGGATGGTAGTGGGGGGAAATGGAACGGTAAGTGATGTTTATTATGATAGCATTGATGTGGACGGGAACAGCCATACAGTACGTTGTAATAATTCGTTGGTTTCAAAAACCTATCAAGGTTGGATTGATTTATTTGCTTGGGGGACAAGTGGGTGTAAAGTAGATAAGAAAGCCGATAAATATGCTCGTTATACTCAACCTTATGACGGATATACTGGCACTATGTCAGAGGAACATAACACCTATGGATTTGGTCCTTCGTTTAATCTTGATGGAATTTATCCTCATTTTTCCATCGGCTCTAATAGTTCGAAATATGATTGGGGTATAAATGGTATTTATTGTGTTTATCCTTATTATTTGAATGAGACACGCATACATCACGAGGGTGCGACCAATGAACCCGTATATACCACCTCAATCGCTTATGATTCTACTTATTATTCGCCGAATGTGTGGCGTACCTTAACGCAAGCAGAGTGGGCGTATGTGTCTCAAACAAGAAAAGTGGATGGTGGTAAGGCGGCTTGGTGTCGTGTCAATTTGTGTTATGACGAGTCGGATGTGGCAAAGACACGTTATGGCGTAATCCTGATGCCCGATGATTTTAACCGTTCAGATTTAGGTTTAACCGATGACGATATTAGATATGGAGAAGAGAGTGCCTTCCCGTTACGATATGATGTGTGGCACAAATTAGATTCAGTAGGCTGTGTATTTTTGCCAGCAGCAGGATATTATGATACCCAAAATAACCACATCGAGTCGGTGAATGAAACTTGTAAATACTGGAGTTGTACGGCATATAGTGCTTCCGTAGCATATTTATTCAATGGTGTGGCTGTAGAAGGTAATGGCTATAGGTGTTATCGGTATCCTGTTCGATTAGTACAAGATGTTATAAAATAATAATTTAGGATTATGAAAAAGCATTTATTATTTTTATTGTTTGCATTGTTTTTAGCGAATGATTTTGCTTTTGGGCAATGGGCTTATAATAGCGATGAAACTTGCGAGGATCCTTATCAGATATTTGTCCGCTTTCATATTTGGAAACGTTATTATTATTGGTTTTCTGTGAATGATGATGGTGGAAAAGTGGCTTTTGCTGGCGGTAATTTACAATATAATCCTTCCTTAAAATTGTTCCGTTTTGCTGCAAATCAATGGGAGTATGTAGATGATGCTGACAATGCCATTTTATCGAGGTCTGGTCAAAAATCTTCCAACACACAAGCGGCTGCAACGTATGATGGTTGGATTGATTTGTTTGGTTGGGGAACGAGCGGTTTTCATGATAATGCCGACAAAGCAAATAAGTATTTTCATCCCTACGATACAGCAAACAAATCCAACTTAACACAAAATAATTCGCATGGGTATGGTCCTACAGGCGATGCACAAAATGCGACGGTTGCTATGGATACCAATTCTGGAGTTCGTGCTCGTTATGATTGGGGAAATTATAATTTTATTCGCGAATTTTCGTACGATTTTTACAACAAGAAATTAGATTCTACGATGTATGCACGTCAAGTTTGGCGTACGCTTACGCATGATGAATGGAATTACGTAATAACCAACAGACGCTATGTTGAAGAAGGAACAGAGGAATCGTATACGTATGCAACTATTCATTATGATGCTTTGAATACGAGCCGTAGTTGCTCAGGTTTGATTCTTTTCCCCGATAGTTTTTTTGTGGATTCACTCCATTTGGAAACAACCACACCACCTTTTACATACGGTATAAACAATTCTTTTACGACCAATGATATTGATTGGTCTGTGTGGAGTAAGATGGATTCGGCAGGTTGTGTTTTCCTACCCTGTGCAGGTTATCGTGAAGGTGAGACGCTTTCTAATACGGGTACAGCGGCTTTTTATTGGTCGGCAGTTAGTGCTGACTATGCCAATGGCTACACGACTAATTTTTCTACGGCAGGTATTGTTACCACTACGCAAGTGCCACGTAGTAGAGGATGTGCTGTGAGGTTAGTGCAGGATATTCCAGCAAGTTATAGGAAAAAATGAGAGAATTAGCCATCAGGACGGTTTTTGCTACAATTTATGCGGGGGTTATTATAGCATCTGTGCTATTAGACCCTCTTTATTTTGGTCTGGTGATAGGCATTATTGCCATTTTGGGCGTTCGCGAATTTCATAAATTGATGCATTCTTCCAAAATTTTGACGTTTGAAGCCTGTTTGACGGCTTGTTTTGTACCATTATATGCCTTTTTGAATGTCTATAATCACGCTTTTTGTGAAGAGTATTTGCAATGGATTTTTGCAGGTTTGATTGTGGCTATTTTGACGGCAGAACTCTTTTGGGAAGCCGAAAATCCCATTCATAACTGGGGTGTTTTTTTGACAGGCACCGTCATGATTCTTGTCCCGTTTTACACGATGATAAATATCTGCAACGAAAGCAAGTTTTGCCTGTTGGCACTCTTTGTGACGATTTGGATTAACGATAGTGGTGCCTATTGCGTGGGTAAATTGATGAGTCAGCGTGAGGGTTTAACGCATAAGATGTTCCCGCGAGTGAGTCCAAACAAAACGTGGGAGGGCTTGATTGGAGGTATTGTGTTTGCGGTTGTGGGCGGAATCATTTTGGAACACTACGATTGGATTGAAAAAGGGTGGTTATTTGGGCTTATCGTTGCGATTGTGGGCACGTTGGGCGACTTGATGGAAAGTCTCATGAAGCGTACATTGAGCGTAAAAGATTCTGGAAAATTTATGCCAGGACACGGTGGCGTGTTAGACAGATTTGATTCTATTTTGTTGGCTTCGGTCGTAATTTACATCGTTTATTACGGGTTATAAAACCGTTTTGCAAAAATGGGGCATATTTGGTTGAAAATACTGCAAGCAATTACGTATTGCATCGGTAAATTACCTTTATCGGTTTTGTATTTTTTTTCAACCTTTTTTTTGTACCCTTTGACGTATTATGTGGTTCGTTATCGCCGAAAAATCGTACAAAAAAACTTAACGTTATCTTTTCCGGAGTACTCTGATTCGGAACGCAAAGATTTAGAGAAGCGGTTTTATCGGCATTTTGTTGACCTTTTGGTTGAAATCATTCACGGTTATGCTGCGAGTGATGCGGAAATGGCAAAACGGATGATTTACGATGAAAAGGACAAGATGATGGTTGAAAAGCTCATTGAGAAGTATGGAGGCTGTTTTTTTATGCTTTCACATTTCGGCAATTGGGAGTGGGAATCGGATTTATCCAAGCGTTTTACGAATCCCAAGATGCACCTTGTGAGTGTTTATCGCAAACTAAATAGCCACGTTATGGACGAGTTGATGAAGTCCGTTCGGGTCAAAAGGGGCACTACCATGTGCGAAATGGCGGATTTGTTTCGTACGATGGTTCGCCAGAGCAAAGAAGACCGACTGTACACCTACGGAATGATTAGCGACCAAAAACCTTCGTTGTATTCGCAAAACTATTGGACGATATTTTTCCATCAAAAAACCGCTTTTTTAGACGGTACAGAGCGTTTGGCGAGGCATTTCAAATATCCCGTGATTTATGTGCATATCACTTCACCGCAACGGGGCGTTTACCATAATAATTTTGTGGTTATTTCGGAGCATCCTGAGCAGGAAGAGGAGTTTTATATCACTTCGAAATATGCTAAGTTGTTGAAAAACAACATATTAGAAAGTCCGCATTTGTGGTTGTGGAGCCATAATCGTTGGAAGTATAAATGTCCAGACGATGCAATTATTCGTCCGTAACTTGTTTATTTTCAGTTAGTTATGCGTTGTAGTGTTGTGATTTTAAATTGGAATGGTGAGCAGATTCTTGACAAATTTTTGCCTTCGGTTATTGCATATTCGGCTTTGGAAGATTACGAGGTCGTGGTAGCGGATAACTGTTCGACGGACAACTCAATTGCGATTTTGAAACAATATCCGAGCGTTCGGCTTATTCAATTGGACAAAAATTATGGCTTTGCAGAGGGTTACAATCGTGCTATCCAGCAAATAGATTCGCAGTATATCGTTTTGCTTAATTCTGACGTAGAAGTAACGGAGAGTTGGCTGAAAACGATGTTGGATTTTGTGGATAATCATCCCGATGTCGTGGCAGTTCAACCCAAGATTCTGTCGTATGTTAATCGGAATTATTTTGAACATGCGGGTGCCTGTGGCGGTTTTTTGGACTATTTTGGCTATCCGTATTGTCGGGGTAGGGTGCTGAACAAAGTGGAGGAGGATAAAGGGCAATACGACACGGTTTGTGATGTTTTTTGGACTTCGGGGGCTTGTATGCTTGTGCGTCGCGATGTTTATTTGCAAGTGGGTGGTTTGGATGCTTTGTTTTTTGCTCACATGGAAGAGATTGATTTGTGTTGGCGTTTGAATGCACGAGGCTATCGGCTGGTTTGTTTGCCGCAATCGGTTGTGTACCATTTGGGTGGTGGGACTTTGAACTATGATAGTCCGAATAAATTGTATCTCAATTTTCGCAATGATTTGCTGATGTTGTATAAAAATCTGCCTGCTAGTCGGTTGCATTTTGTGCTTTTTGTCCGCTTTTTCTTGGATTATTTGGTGTTTTTTCAAAATCTGTTGCAGGGTAAATTCCAACACGCTTTGGCTGTTGTGCGGGCTCGCAAGGATTTTTTGAAATTACGCTTACAAAAAGGCGAAAATTCGTATTCTGCCCAACGCAAACATAACTTACAAATGGCAAAAATTAAGTTCCCAAAGCAAATGAAAGGACTTATGTTTTTGCAATAAATCAATTATAATTCCACCTTCAACGTTGCCAATAAACCAGTCGGAACACGCAAAATGATGGAAGAACGACTTGCGTTTCGGTTGTCTTGGTAGAACGAAAATTCCGCCAAATCGTTCGAAAAATCCCATATATTGTAGCATTCCACGAACAAACTTGTCGGGTGGTTATTCATTGTCCAGTTGGTCTGCAGATGCAAGTCCACATGCCACACCGCTGCATGTCGCGTACCGAAATTGCCATCGGTGGGGTTCGTCCCGCGTGATTCGAGGGGTTGAATAGCCACCTGCAGGTGTTCTTGCGGGTCGGTGCGAGTGTGGTAACGGAAGTGCACAAAAGGCTTGCCGTCCGTCCATTTAAGGGTGCTGCCCAACTGAATATGCTCGTTGATGTTGTAGCTCACGAAAATCCTGCCCACAAAACCCTTGTCCAAATCGTTGCGGCTCGTGCCTTTAAATTTCCCTTTGGGATTATCGGCGACATTATGCGTATTCGGGTTCGCCAAACTCTCGCACAACACCCCGATGGTATTACTATTTGGACCGTTTCCGAGTGCCGACAACCCACCTTCTTGCATCGATTGCCACGAAACAGCCAACATCACTTTTTTGCCCGTGTAGGTGTAGCGTGTCAGTTGCGAAAAGTAGTAGGGTGAATCCTTCAAAAAGCCCTCGCCCGTTGCTTCCATATAGTCCACTTCGTACTCCTGCTTGCCTTGTTGGAAGAAAATAGAACGCTTATAAACGCCATGTGCTTTGTCCTTGTAAGCCACATTCCAAAGGTTGATATACTTGCGAAAACTCTGCAACAGAGCCACTTCGTGCACGCCTCTTTCCTTTTGCCAATGGAAGCGAATCGGGAAATCAGCATTGAGGTAAATCGGTTGTCGTAAGCCTTTTTTGCGGTGATGATATTTTCCACCCGAAGTAGTGTACAGTGCGTTATCCGAGCAATATAAAACCTCCGCATTCATATAATTGTTGCTAAAAAATCGCAGGTAATCGGTCGTGTACGGCAGGCGATTGACTTCCAAATTATAGCCCATTTCAAACCATTTATTGGGGTGAAAATCCAACGCCACTTGCCCTTGATAATTGCAACTCACTTTGCTTTTTTGGCTCAAAAACATCCCATCTAAGGTCAAATCCAATTTTGCTCGAAAACCCAATTTCTTCGTCAAAACTTTATCCACTTGCAAACCCACCGTATTTTCCAATAAACCGCTCCAATAGGGATTACTTTGCCATTCGTAACGATATAAATCAACCCATTTATCAGCCGACATCGGACGAAAATAAATCGTGTTGGAAAAATGGTGGTTGGTAGGCGAAAAATAAAAAGCCGAGTTGTAACAATCCGCTTTCAACTGCAGCCAATCCGTCAATTGTTGTTGATAATTCATTGCCCAACTCAACTCGTGCGTCTTCCCATCAGCCACCCACGGAAAAAACGACTCCCCATCTTGGTCAATGATGTTCTTGGCAAACTCTTGTTCGTTGTGTGTCACCACGTTTGTCGCCCACGTGAAGCCAGTCGTGAGTTTTTTGTTCCCATAATCCACCATCCCGTACAACGAAGCCGTGTAGTTTTTCAGCGTATAAACCTCGTCATAATTGTACAAAAACGCACTGCCAGCGTCCTCTTGCATCGCCACATTGATTCGATACGACAATTTATCCCAAACGTTGTATTTAATCGGAATTTCGCCCGACGCCTGTGCCTTGCAATAGTTCGCCATATAAAATGGGTCGTGTAAAATCAAGCCTCGTTCGTCTAATTTGGTCGTGAGGCGTTGCCCCCAGTGCATATAAAAATGTTGCTGGTACTTGCCTCCAAGCGTAAACGTGTTATCGGTGTTCCACGCCCCGCATTGGTGCATACGCTCCGTGATATGTTTGTAGGTATCCGCACTTTCGGTGCAGGTGCGGTGAAAAATATGCACAATTTCTTCCGTCAAAAAAGCGGGGTTGCCCTTCGTAATTCCGCCCCAATTGTACGTGAAACGGTAGTTATCTTTTATTGGGAAGGTCTCAAACAAGAACTGCGACGTGTGCGTGTTGAGCCATAAGTTGGTTTGTTCCATGTTCGGCACGTATTGCGTGGAGCCAGGCTGGAAGCGGTCATCAACCCGAAAACCATCTATATAGTAGCGATTCCAGAAAAAACTATTCCCTTCAACCCCAATCACCAATCGGTCGGGTAGCCACCACTGCCCCGTGGTATGATTTTCCACAATCGTATGGTCGTTCAATGCCTCTAAATAGTACACTAAATCGCCTTGATGATACCATTTTTTGAAAAAATCGGACTTGATGCTATCCGCACCAAACATACTGATATGAATAATATCCTGCTGAGCCAATAACCCCACGTTATAGAGGCAAAAAAGCAGAATGATATTCCTAATTTTGTGCATGAATTGTGTGAACATTTGTGGACGAAGATATAATTTTTTTTGGTAAATTTGCGGGCATTTTAGAATTTTATGGTAAAGATTATGAAAAAACATCTCATTGGTCTTTTGGTTGGCTTGTTTTCTACCACGCTCGCACTGTACAGCAGAGAGAATCCGACTGGTTTTGCTCCGTTGTTTTTCGGTCCGAATGCCTTGCAAATCCCCGATTTGTTGGACGGACGCACCAAAAGCCATTTAGAAGCACACGTGGCAGGCGATGCGTTTTACCACTACAACAATAAGGATTGGACGAGCGATATTTTCTTGCAGTTGCATATCCCGCTTTTTACCGAACGCGTCAATCTGACCCTTTGGATGCCCGCTTTGGAGTGGCATAAATCGGTGCCTGAACCGTATGCAGGCGATGTGTATATCTCGACGGATATGATGGTGGTGAAGGAGTATCGTTTTTGTCCCTCTTTTACCCTTCGGAGTATGCTTAAAACGGCTTCTGGAGAGCATACAGACGTAAAAAGATTTTATGATAGTCCGGGTTATTGTTTTGATTTGTCAACGGGTAAATCATTTTATTTTAACAAAGGTTATTTGCACTACGAAGACCGTCAAAATGCAAATGTAGAGTTGCGTCTTTCGGGCACAATCGGTTTTTTATGTTGGCAAACCAAAGAAGCGGCACAAAATGATGCGGTGTATTATGGATTACAGATTTCGTTGTATTCCAAGCATTTACAACTCACGCAAAATTGGTCGGGCTACTACGGCTGGGAAGATTATGGCGACCAACCGATGGCTATCAAAACCAAAATCGGCTTCCCAATCAAGGCGTTTCAACCGTATTTTTACTACCAATATGGGCTAAAAGATTATCCGTTTCATCAGTTTCGGGTCGGTTTGAGCTACCAATGGGACATATTAAAAAAGGTTAATAAAGGTTAAAAAAGTTTGCATTTGTTGTTTTTTACAAAAAATGGTTTTACTTTCGTGCAAATTTTTAATTTATAACCAGTTATGAAAAAACTTTTATCTTGTTTAGTCGCTACTGTTTGCATCGCTTTGTGTGCAAGTTGCGACGACGTCATTAAGTCAATTACTTTTGACGAGTTGCCATCGAAGGCAAAAACGCTTGTGAGTGCTAATTTTGACACGAAGGACATCTTGATGGTGCAATCGGAAGGTCTCGGAGTGGGGAAGGAGTACAAAGTATTTTTTAACGACAATTCCATAGTTGAGTTTGATAATAAGGGCGATTTGACGGATGTTAAAATGTTTAATAAACCCGTTCCTGACGCACTTATTCCAGAACAAATCCGAAAATCTACTCAACTAACAAATTATTTAAGCAAAAATTCTGGCGTGTATATTGCTGAATATGAGGTGGATAAGCGGGATAAGAATGAGAAGTATCAAATAAAATTTTCGAATAATGTAGAATGGACTTTTAATGCTTCTTACGTGCTAGTTGAGTTAGATAAAGATTGATTTTATTTTGTTGATTGATAGTAAATTGATAAAATAAAAGTGCATTAGGGCGAAAAAAATTGTTAGATTTAAAAAAAGGTTGTATCTTCGCAACGCTTTTGAGGCAAATAAATACAATTTTTTTTCGTAACATAATGTTGCGGCAATAGCTCAGTTGGTAGAGCACAACCTTGCCAAGGTTGGGGTCGCGAGTTCGAGTCTCGTTTGCCGCTCAGTTTTCAGGAGAGCGTTTGGCTGAATGCCCGAATGGCGAAATTGGTAGACGCGCTCGTTTCAGGTGCGAGTGTTTTGCGACATGCAGGTTCGAGTCCTGTTTCGGGCACGACTTATGTCTTTTGCGTAGGTGGTGAAATTGGTATACACGCTACTTTGAGGGGGTAGTGGTCGCAAGATCGTGTGAGTTCGAGTCTCATCCTACGCACAAATTGTCAACAAAATAATTCAAAAATCGTTGGCAATTTTTTCTAACCACTAATCTTTCTTCTACATCAATTCTCGCCAACCAGCAGGGAAAGCCACGTTTTCGAAATCTTTTGCGAGTTTGAATAGCGGGGCAATTTGTTGGTCGGTAAAGCCAGCAATGCCACAGCCAATACGCGTAACCAAAAAAATCAAGTCAGAATGCTGCTGGGCATATTGAATAAACTCGTCCACATACGGGCGAATCGTCTCCACGCCCCCTTGCATAGTCGGTATGGCATAGCATTGTCCCGTGCGACCCACACCGACACCCCATTCGGCTCCAAACTTTTCGTGTGCGATACGTGCAGCACCTCCACCGTGCATCCCTGCGAGGTTACTACCAAAAACAAAAATCTCTTTTTTATCCAATTGGACAATAAATTCAGGCGTAATACGTTGATTCATAGCATTTTATGTTTAAAAAATCTTATCGTTCTGTATATAGCATCTCTTTCAACTCCCAAGCGAATTTAAAAATTCTTCACAATTACCCAAATGATAATCGGCGTGCCGATGATAGCACTGAGCGTAGAGATGGGGAGCGGGTAGGTGAGGGAAGAGTTGATGATGTCGCAAATCAAGAGTAAACCGCCACCAAACAAGAAACTAAACGGCAACGTGATACGATGGTTGGAGGTCTGGAAGAAGCCTCGCACCAAATGTGGCACCGCTACGCCAATGAACGCAATCGGACCACAAAAAGCCGTTATCACACCTGCCAAGACGCACGTAATCAAGATAATCCAACGTTGTACCATCCGAATTGAGATACCCAACGAGTGTGCCACATCTTCGCCCAACAACAAACCATTGAGCGGCTTAATCAAGAACAGCAAGCCCACCGCACAACACGCAATGATGATAAGCAAGTACCGCAATTCGACCCAACCCACGTGGCTCAACGACCCAAACGACCACAAGATGAAAATCTTCAGCGAATCAGGGTTGGCAAAGTTCTGTATCACGTTCACCAAGGCACTCACCAGCGACCCAATCATCATACCCACGATGAGCAAACTGACATTGGAATGGATATGGTTGGCAATCAACAAGATAACCACCAACACAGCAAAAGCCCCCAAGATAGCTACCATGATGACCGACCACTGACTATTGAAAAACGAGACACTGAACAGCGTGCCACACATAGTCAGCAGTGCCACCCCCAGCGAAGCCCCCGACGAGATACCCAACGTGTACGGACCCACCAACGGGTTGCGAAACAGGGTTTGCATCAACAAGCCACACACCGACAACGCTCCACCCGCTAAGATAGCCGTGATGGCTTTGGGCAACCGAATCTTGTAAAAGATGTCCAGCAGCACGCTATTGCTCGGCTCGTTGCCCCACAAAAAGTCCAACCACTGCACGGGTGAGAGCCACACCGTCCCGCAACTCACATCCAACAAGAATAGCAACACCACCAACAGCAGCATTCCTATCACCCCCAAAACATATTTGTGCGTATTATTCATCATCGTCATTATTTTCACAAAAAAGAATAGCAGGTCAATAAGCCGGATTCTGTCCGTGTTAGACACGTGTTCATCATTTATCTTGGATAGATATTACTACCTACCTCTTCGCTTCCTACCCTCCAACTCGTGCGAGCCACACTGTAATGTTGGTATACTTGGAATTGCAACCCATAGTATGCTCGTTTCACCCCCTTGTACACAAGGTCTCGTCTCTGTAGCAGTGACGAAATATCGCTATCTCATGGCCGTTAACCATTATGGTGCTCTGCGTTGTCCGGACTTTCCTCTCGTTTGAGCGATGAACAAGACCTGCTATTCGGCTACAAAAGTAAAGATTTTTTTGTTTTTTATAGTATTTTTTTGTATCTTTGTGGCAGTGATAAAATGTTGTGGTATGAAACGATTATCTTTTTTGGGGGTATTCCTCTTTTTATTTTTTTGGTCAGGACAAGTGTATGCGGATATGGCACCGTTACCGTCCAATAGTGTGTCGGTAGGTGAATATACGAATAACAAATCTCCGGAGATATATACAACCTGTACGTTTAATCCCAAAAAACAAACGATGATTACCTGCAAAACAGTGCCGGAAAACCCCGCTTTTACAGGTATGTTGTTTAATTATCACAACCAATGGTATCAGCCTGATGTAACCGAGTTTGTGGTTCACCGTGATGAAGATAACAAAAATGTCTATTTTAAGAACTCCATACTATCAGAATTTGATTCGATAAGTGTTGTGTGGTTCTTGTGTGACTGGTTGGAACAAAAAGATGCTGGTTTAGGCATAGACGTAAGCAATAAAATCGTCAATGGTGACTTTGAAGCAGGCAATACGGGCTTTACTTCGGCTTACACGTATGTTATGCCACAAAGTTCAGCCTTGCAAAACTCCTCCCCGAATAAATATACGGTTGACGTGGGTCTAAAGTGGAATCACGCCACATTAAGTACTTGCGTCAAAGACCATACTTCCAAAGAAGGTAATTTCTTCATAGCCTTAGGAAAGCCTGAGGATAATACGATTGTATGGCAACAAACCGTTGAGACCTTTCCGTCTGCCTTAAAACAATTTGCGTTTTCGGCTTGGGTACTCAACTGGGGCGATGCGACCGCTCAACCTGTGGGTTTGCAGTGGTATATTGACGGTGAACCTATCGGAGACGTAGAATATACAAATAGTGGCAACTGTACATGGAAGCGTATCGGTACCTTGTGGGAGAATACCGAAAACAAGTCATCGATAGAGGTGTCCTTGCGGACGAAGGGAACCAAGAGTAACGGTGGCCTTTTGCATATCGGCTTAGATGATGTGCGTTTTGGTCCTATCAACTATCGCACACGTGTAACGAAAAGCTATTATGGCGAATATGTGACCCTAACCGATACCCTTGATTTGGAACTCTGCCCCTCAGACGCTACTACACTGGAGGAACTCTTGGGGTATTTCGAAAAAAAATATGGCTACGAAAAAAGTACATTGCACTATGTGCTTAACAGTGTGAAAAGTGTCTTGAAGAACGGAGGCACAATGCTTATAAGTCATGGTCATATCAACAAAGGTTTCAACCAACCTTGGGAGAGGTGCGAAAACAAACATTTTGATAAGTGCTTTAGAATCAAATATGCAGGCCAAAAAATACCAACACGCACCTATCCTTTGACCTTGTGTTACACCAACAAGTCTGTTGCGTGTCCTTGGACAAGCAACAAGTACAAATCCTTTAAGGAGTCAGGCCTTTATATCGATACCTTCCGCAACGAGAAGGGCTGCGATACGGCGTATTATGTAGCCGAAGTGACGCGAAGCCCCAAGCCTAAACAAATCTTGAAAGACACGTCTGTTTGTCTTACATACTATGTTTTCGGGAATAATAATTACAAGGAGATTAACAAGAAGTTTACTTGGGCGTTTGATGGCCATGAAGAAGAGTTTGAACGACCAGACGACAAATACGAGTTGACCAAACAATTTACGGTGCCCGATATGCACGGTTGCGATAGTATTTACTACTTCTTGACGGCTCATTGGAGAGATGCCAGCAAGGATAATATATCTGAAGATATATTCTTATGTCCAAGCGAAACGATATACCGATTCGTGGATACGGGCTATGTGACCATCGATCATATCGGAACGTATACTATTGACTTAACCACCCAACAAGAAAAATGGACCTCCTGCGGTAAGAAGTGGACATTTAATGTGAAGGGTACGACCAAAGAGATTATGTACCGAGATACACTCGCAAAAGTATGTCCAGGAGACGATTACACATGGTACCCCTACGGCAATAAGAAAATCAATGGTCGAGTAATTAGTCGTGCCTTCAAAAATGTTCGACAATCATCGGATTATTACGACACGCTCCGTTCGGTCTATGGCTGCGATAGTGTCATCTCGCATTTATGGTTGCATACGATATATCCTTTCGATACGGTAGTGAAAGAGACCATTTGTGCGATACAACTCCCTGCTACCTATCACATTAAAATTAAAAAGCAGGAAAAGTATAATACCCTTGCAGGGGAATCGTCCTTGAACAATTCGTGGGAACTTTATGCACCCTTACGTAGTACGAAACGTACGGATACCACCTATGAGTTTGTTTTTAAGGAAGAAGGACGCGAGTGCGAGGCATATCGTTTCTATTTAAACTTACATGTCATACAATCTAAAATTATTAAGTGTCGCGATACGATTGTGCCTTTTGGGTCGGTGATGAAATGGGTTCCGAACCCTGACCAACCTGAAATATACGAGGAATTTAAAGTTACTAAACCTGCTGAATTGCGTAATTTCATTGTCCCTTATAAAAATCCTGCGTATGTTAAGTTTGCTTGTGATAGTGTTCATTATCAGATGAATATAATAACCACTTATGGTTTACCCGTTATACCCCAAGAAGCGACTATTTGCAATGGTGCATCGTATGAGTGGCAACGGGCTTCGTATGTTCCCAAACGTACCATCACGCCTGATGACTATGGACCCTATTTGCGTCATCAAAACGTGTTCGAGTATTTAGATACGGTGCGGTATGTGAAGAGTCCTGATGTGGATAGTGCTTATTATACCTTAAAGTTGACCATACAGCAAGGGGAAGATGTCCCCACTAAATACGATACCATTTGTGAAGGAGCCAACTATTCGTGGCAGAAAGGCAATAAGGTCGTATATCTTAGCGAGCCCGTCTTGCATCCGTTTACGATCAATGATGAGGGAGGCAAAGTGTTGCTTGCACCGGGTAACTTGCAGTATTGCCCCGAGCGTGATATATGGCGTTTTGCTGAGCGGCCGTTTGACCGCTGTGGTGTGGGTGGAGATGAATCAACGGTTTATTGGAGCAAAGAAGGAACCACCGTGAAGTGTAATAATAAAGAGCGTTCGAAGGATTACGGGGGATGGCTTGATATGTTTATGTGGGCTACTTCGGGGCATGGCGAGCAAGTAGGCGATAAATATGCAAAATGGTTTTATCCATACGAATATGTTGCATGGAGTAGTGGAAAGGAAGTAAATGAACAATATAACCTTTATGGTATTGGTCCGTCCGTTGATCCGAACTATGATGGTAGTTCGGGTGTTTGGGGCGAAGGAGCAAAATCCTGCAATATCGATAAATATTCGGGCACGAACCAGTATTTTGATTGGGGGTATGCGAACTCCATTCAAGAAGGCGGCAAGACACACAAGCCTGGCAGATGGCGTACCTTGACGGCTGATGAATGGCATTATATCATTCATAAACGTGCTCATGCTTATTCCTACGTTCGTCTCAAATTTGGCTCCAATTCTACGGATACCGTTACGGGTATTGTGCTGTATCCCGATAATTTCAGTTTTAGCGAAGCAGGTATTGATTCCATATCTGTAGGTAAAGGGAAAAAGGTTCCCTATAAAAACTACGACCACATTACGACGTATGAGTATCCTCTTACGGAGATAGAAGATATGTCTATTTGGTCGGCGTTAGAACAAGCAGGCTGTATATTTATGCCGTGTTATGCTTATGGTATAGAAAGTAAAGGTATATGGAGTACAGATCTACCATATTGGACATCTACTGCTGATAAGATAACAGCAGCAGCACAAAATGATTTAGTCGGTGCTGCTTTAGCGACTTATTTTAAGGTAATAGGAGAGGACGTTAGTCCATACACATGGTGGGGTTTTCGTAACTATACTTTTCCTGTTCGTTTGGGTCGCGATGTGGGTGATATAGACATCACGGAGGAGGTTGTTCCAGATGAGTTGACGCTTACGCCGACCGAGTCCGAGATGGATTATTACGATACGGTGTGGAGTAGTGTGGGTTGCGATAGCCTTCGTTATCATCTCCATCTGGTGCTTCAAAAGCCTCGCAGTGAAGAAAAAGACACCGTCTTGTGCTACAACGATACCACCTTTAAGTGGCATACGTGGCGTGACACGATATTGCGTCCTAAGTATGGCTGGAACACGTATTATGATACCTCCAAGACCTCTCGTGGTTGCGATGGTGTGTACTATAAGTTGCGTATCTTCCGTCGTAACCGTATCACGGTGGAGGAGCGTGTGCCTGTGTGTGCGTACGACGCACTGTATAAGTGGAAAACGAGTGATCCCGCCAACCCGATTCCGTTGGCTGTTCCCGAGAAAGACTCAACCTACTATGATTATGTGTCGTATTCGGATGGGAAGTGCGATAGCGTGGAGTATATCTTGCACATGCGGGTCATCAAACCAGAAGTGCAAGATACAACCGAGGCGACTGTTTGTGGTGCTAATGAGTATGCATGGAAGACCTCCAATCCGAACTATGCGATTATGATTAAGCCTGTTTCGGCCGATACGTTCTATCGCGATACGTTGAAGAGCGTTTCGGGTTGCGATAGTATCTATTATACCTTGCACCTGAAAGCCAAAACCGTTTCGGTTCGTGACACATTATATGATACGATTTGCGGACCAGGTTCGTATGATTGGGAACGCGGTGATGGTCTTCCGAAAAAAACCGTTACGCCTTACAAACAAAACCATATCTATAGAGATACGTTGCGTTATGATAATGGTTGCGATAGCGTCTATTATACGTTGAGCCTGTGCCGTCTGCTCACGCAAGAAGACTATCGGACGGATACGATTTGTGAGACGGATCATGCGTATGAATGGTACACGGAAGATGGCACGTTCGTCAAACGTCTGACGCCTACCGATGAGCCTTACAAAGAGTACAAAGAATCGATTCCATATAGTTTTACGACACTTTGTGATAGTGTGCTCTGTTACTTGGATTTGTATCGTCTGTATGTTGAAACCGACACGACCTACGACACGATTTGCAATAAAACCACCTACGAGTGGAAGCGTCAGGTGGAAATGGAGGAAATCAAGATTCGCGACATCGTGCAAACCACACCGTATGAGATTTATCACGACACCATTCGTAGTGCGAACACGGGTTGCGATAGTATGATATTTGTATTGCATTTGACTCGTTTGGAGACGCGTCCCGAAAAGCAAGAGAAGACGTTGTGCGTAGGGGAGACCTTCGATTGGTACACGAACGATAAGGATAACGTACATCGGAATGTGGGTGCACATACGCAACAGTCCTTCGATACGACCTATATGCACCGTATTCCGTTTAGCAATTGTGAGACGTGCGATAGTGTTGCGTATGAATTGCGTTTGATTCTTAGCCAAGTAGATAATTGTGAACCCACAAGGACCCTTTGTTACAATGAGACGTATGATTGGTACACGAGTGATGCCTCCAAGCCTCGTTACACGATAAGGGCGGAAGACATTGAGGGTACGGATACGACCTTCCGTGATACGTTGTTTAACGCAACGGATCCCAATGCTAATGTGTACTATTCGTTGAAGGTTACGGTACACCACCGTGAGACGTTTACCCGTACCGATACGGTCAGCATTGATAGTCTGTATCGTTGGTACACGAATGACCCCACGAAGGCGAGTCGGAATATACAGCCTAAGGAAGAAGGTTTGGAGACGTATACGTATCCTGTTTACCATCTCAATGGTTGTGAGATAGAGCATTATACGTTGAATTTGTTATGCCAGACTTACAAGAGGGATACTATAGTGGATACGGTTTGTGCAGGTTCAACCTACTATTGGACGCCGCCTTACGAAGGAGCAAAGACGAAGGAAATCAACCAAACAGAAAATGAAAAGTTCTACTACGACACAGCCCATTATGTGGGTACGAAACACATCGATAGTGTTCGTTATGTGCTTCATCTGTTCCGTCAGACTATTCGTAGTGTACGTGAGGACACGGATTATGTTTGTGCTTCCGATGTTACTTATGATTGGAAGGCAGTGGGTAAGGAAGTTTCCATTGAATTAACGGAAAAAGAGCACGATTATGCTGATACCTTACGTTATACGGGTACCAAGGCTTGCGATAGTATGATCTATAACTTGCACTTGATTCGTTTGGATTACGAAGAAAAGCCACTGACTGCAAGGGTATGTTTCGGAGAGATTTATTCCTGGAAGACAGAGCGTGAAGTACTTCTGGATAAGATCAACCAACGTCAACAATATAAAGAATATAAAAAGGTGATTCCTTATACGCAACACAAGAATTGTGATAGCGTCCATTATACATTGGCCTTGAATGTCGATACGGTGATATTAGAGTCGGTAGAAGGGACTTTCTGTAAAGACGAGACGTATGTATGGGCGGAGGCTAATAATCGTGAAATCAAGCAGACGACAGACGCTCAGTATCATCAATACTTAAAGCGTTCTAAGATGGGCTGTGATAGTATTTACTATACGCTTCATTTGACTCGTTTGTATCCAAGTGATAGCATATTAGATACGGTGATTTGTTATGGCAAGTCAATTGAATGGTACGGCTTGACGTATAATGAAAGTACTACACAAACGCTTCGTTTCAAAAATAGTGTTGGTTGTGATAGTACTTGCGTGTTGAACCTGACGGTTTGTCCTGAAGCAAAGGTCGTCACTTTGAAAGACACGATCATTTGTCCGAATCATATCGTGGATTGGTACGGTCAAATACTGGAGAAGACAGGCGATTACGAGCACCGTGTGAAGAACATTTATGGCTGCGATTCAATTATTTATAAACTGCATGCTGTGGAGAAAGATACGAGTCTTCATCATGTTGACGATGTCGTGCTGTATTGCTACCAAAACTTGCCTTATATCTGGCATTATCGCTACTGCTACGGTGCAGGAACATATTACGATACGCTAACCAATCAACAAGGTTGTGATAGTATATGTGTCTTGAACCTATCGGTAAGTGATGTGATTGATTTTCGCTTTACGGATACCTTACTTTGTGTAGATCGTTCAATCACGTGGCATGATTCGATCGTTATCACCGAGAAAGGCGTTTATTACGACACCGTGTGGAATATGGGCGGTTGCGACAGTATTTATTACATCTTGAATGTTGATACGCATGATTGCTGTAAACACTTGGTAGATTTGAAGTGGAGTATCCAAAAAGATGTGTGTGCCGATGATACTTTCTTCAACTATATCTTCCAATACTCACAAGGCTTGCCCGATAGTTTCAATGTTCGTTTCACCAATCCGAAGGACCTTGATAAGTATGCTGCATTTAGGGATACAGCCGGACATTTTGCTTTAGAACATGTCTCTGCTACGTTATCGAGTTTGCCTATCCGTATCCCACAAAGAACACCTTATATTCGTCCAACAGGTTATCGGGTTGAAATAGACATCACGGATACTTGCGGAACGCGTTACCAGTATCATGTGAAGGATTCGATATATGTTTACTATCCAAGTTGGATAATTGATCAGCATTGGAATGATGTGTTGGCACTCTTAAATCCTGACTACAATGGCGGTTATGAGTTTAGTGATTACCAGTGGTATCAAGATGGTAGCCCGATTTATGATGCCATACGTGACCATTACTATTTCCCCGCTAATTTGTCGATCAATTCTGAGTACAAAGCGTTGGTGACTCGTAAAGATGATGGTTATACGACTTACACATGTCCAGTTATTATCCAACATTTTGCCGATGAGAGCGTTTTGAAAGACCATTATATCTACATTCATCCAAGTATTGTTCCTAAAGAAAAACCGATTATTCAGATTGTTAGTAATTTGAAGGGTAATTATTGGATTTACGATATGGCAGGAAAAGTGCTTCTCTCGGGTGAGTTTGCTTCGTATGATGAAATCAAAGCGGCTACAGAGGTTACGTTGCCTGCTGTCCAGGGTGCATATTTCATCTATCTGTTGCCAACCGATAGACGATTAATCAAAAATAGAAGTTCTGTTATGATGGTGCGATAAAAAAAGCAAGAACGAATAAAAAAATTATTTATTTCATAAAAAAATAGTACCTTCGCAGAGTTTTGTCTTCCTAGCTCAGTTGGTAGAGCAACTGACTCTTAATCAGTGGGTCGAGGGTTCGAGTCCCTCGGAGGACACAATTCTTTGCACGGGATGTGGCGCAGTCCGGTAGCGCAACGGTCTGGGGGACCGGAGGTCGCAAGTTCAAATCTTGTCATCCCGACAACAATTCCAAAATCCTCCTAATGTAGCCTTGTTTTTCGATGTTTTAATCATTATAAAAGCATTTTATCCTATTTTTTGGCTAACGTGTTGCTAAAATCAAAATGGCATAATTGTTGCAATTTAAGCGGTGGTTACAAATTTTAATAATTAAAAACATGAAGAATGTAGTAGCGATTATTAGTTTTCTATCTTTTGCCACATTTGCAATGGCACAAACTCCGCAACAAATCGTGTCTCAGATGGATGCGGAATTGCAAAAACATACAAACGAAGGGGTCGTGATGAACGTTGATATGAAAATCCCTATCGTGGGCACCATGACTACGAAAACATACACCTTGGGCGACAATTCCCGTATGGAAATGGAAGTCATGGGCGAGAAGGTCATCACATGGACTGACAAAAAATACACATGGATTTACACCCCTTCAAGCAATTCGGTACGAATCGATAACCTCTCCAAAAAATCGTCTTCCGAAGGTAACATAAAACTATTTTCGGGCATTACTGAAGGCTATGAGGTTACCATAAGCAAGGAAACGGACACCGAATGGCACATCGCTTGCAAGAAATTAAAGACAAACCCCGACAAGAGTGCTTCCAAAACCATGGATTTGGTTGTTGCCAAAGGGACTTATTGGCCTGTCAGCCTGACTACGAGCGTGAAAGGCGTGACGGTGACCATGCGTGACATTGCTTTTGGTGTGACCGAAGAGCAAGTTACCTTCAATCAAAAAGACTATCCCAATATCAGTGTCGTTGACAAGCGATAAGAGGTAGTTATTTACAAAAGCTAACAGAGTCAATTTTCAACGGCGAAATTGGCTTTGTTTTTTATAAAAAGTCCTAATAACATAGCGAACGGCAACTTGGTAAAATAGTACAAAATACGAATCTGATTGTTGCGAAAAGCATACTATTTTAAAAGTGGAAACGAGGTTTTCCATAAAGATTTTTATTTTTACGCTTTTTGTTTATTTTTTGTAATTTTGTCGTGGTTTTGTAATAACTTTTTAAGTTATTTTAATTTATACAATTATGGAAAAGATGCATAGTGCTTTAATCCCTAATACTTTGTTAGGTCTTGCGGGGAGTATTGAATATAAAAAATTAAAAGATGCTTCTAAAGACCCGAAAAAAAGTAGTGCCAACACGTTGCGTGCCATCCTTTCGGCTGCACAGTATACCGAATACGGCAAAGAACACCAATTTTCAACTATTTTACAAGCCAAAACAGATGATGATTTGTTTGCACGCTACCAACAATACGTCCCTGCCAATGATTATGAAGATTTGCGACCGTACGTAGAGCGGCAAAAACAGGGTATTTCTGATGTCCTCACGTTCGGCAAACCGTATATGTATGCCACCACCTCAGGCACCACCAACGAACCTAAATGGATTCCTATAACGTGGACGTATTTGCGGGATATTTACGGTAAAATGACGCGTGTTTGGCTGCATAATTTTATCAAATTTCGCCCTAATGTGTTTGCGGGAAAAATCATCACCATTGTAGGAAAATCTCGCGAAGGAACGGCTCCCGATGGTACTTTTTACGGGAGTGTGTCGGGTGTTACACGCGAAAAATGTCCGAGTGTGATTCAAAATCTGTTTTCGTGTCCACCCGAAGTGTACGGCATTGAGGACTACACGGCACGTTATTATGCCATTATGCGTACTGGAATTGAGCAAAATGTTACGATGTTGGTTACGCCAAACCCTTCTACCATTGTAGAGGTCGGAAAATTGATGAACGTCTATTACGACGATTTTTGCAACGATATTGAACGGGGTACGTTAAGCAAAAAAGTGAACATACCAGACGATATTCGTCAAGCCTTGGCACCTTATTTGAAGCCCAATCCAGAACGTGCGAATGAATTGCGAGGCTTGAAGGTGCGGTATAAAATCGTTTTGCCGAAGCATTATTGGCCTAATTTACAGATAGTTAGCACGTGGAAATGCGGTAACACGAAGTTTTATGCCGACAAAATTGTGCGTTATTTCCCCGAAAATACCTTTATACAAGAGTTGGGTTATTTCTCCACAGAGTGCCGTTTTGGCTTGGTCTTAGATGATACGAACAACACGCGCCTTTTCCCCCATTTCCATTACTACGAGTTTGTGGCAGAAGAGGAACTGGAGAGCAAAAATAAGCATTTCTTGCAACTGCACGAATTGCAAAAAGGCAAACGCTATTGTGCATACGTTACTACTTTTGCGGGCTTGTATCGCTACAATATGAACGATTTATTGGAGGTTGGAGACTTTTTTGAAAATACGCCCACGGTGTTTATGATTCAAAAAATCAACGGTATTGTGAGTATGACGGGCGAAAAAATTCACGAACATCAGTTTGTGGAAGCCGTGCAACGGGCAGTGAATCAAACGGGCTATAAGATGTCGTTTTTTGTCGGTTTTGCTAATTTACAAAAATCTACTTACGAGTTTTATTTTGAGTTTTCAGGCCATAATCGGACGCAAGAGGAAGCCGATGAGTTCGCCAAAGTGGTGGATAAAGAGTTGTGCAACATCAATATAGAGTACCAATCCAAGCGTGATTCGTTCCGTTTGGGTGAACCAATTGCTCATCTTTTGGTGAAAAATGCGTACGAAAAATTCAAACAAGAATGCTTGAAGGAAGGCAAGCGAGACGGGCAATTTAAGATGGTCATGCTGATGCAAGATGATGCAAAGCACGAAAAATTCAGAAGATTGACCGTGTAATTAAAAACGCCTTTTTACTAACAATTTAAGCCCATTTTCCACAATTTTTATGTGCAGTTCTTTGGGCAAATGATGAGGGTCTCCGTCAATATGAAAGGGACCTTCTTCTTTACGTATGAGTGTGATTTCGGGGACGCGGATAGTGTGCATATACAACTTATCCAACTGCTTAGAATACAGCGACAAAGCCAACAAAGGGGCCACCACCATCGGGAAATCACTCATAATCACAATGTCCATCATACCGTCTTGTATACTCGCTTTGGGAGCAATTTTTGCCTCGTAACCCCACTGTCCCGCATTGGCAAAAGAAATCAAAAAAGCCTTTGTTTTGAGGTCTATGTAGTCGCCTGTTAGTGTGTAATCTTCGGCCTTATAGGTAAAATAATCTTGCAAAATAGTTGTCAAGTAGGTCATCAAACCGCGTGTGCCTTTGGTGGCAAAATGTTCGGCAATCGTAGCGTCAAAGCCCGTTCCGCAGGTCGAGAAAAAAGGTATCTCGTTCACCAAACCGTAGTCAACTTGCACTACCTCACTTTTGTTCAAGACCTCCAAAGCCCTCGTTGGGTTGATAGGTATCCCCAAATGGCGTGCAAAGCCGTTGCCACTACCCATCGGGATAATTCCAAGTGCCGTGTTGGTGTCGATTAACCCGCTCGCCACCTCGTTGAGCGTCCCGTCGCCTCCTACTGCCACGACTCCACCATAGTTTTGGTTGGCTTTTTCGCGTGCTATCTCGGTGGCATGGTGGGCATATTGCGTGTAAGCAACCTCCACTTCCCACTTCTTATGGTCGATAACCTTATAGACTAAATCTTCAATTTTTTCCTTCTTATTCGTTCCTGCAATGGGATTGATGATAAAACACAACTTTTTCATGCTCTCATTTTTTTGCAAAGATATAAAAAAACAATGATTTATTTTGGAGTTTTGAAAAATAAAAAAATATGTATATTTGCAAGATAGTTTAATTATAAAAAGATTATGTATTTATTTACGAGCGAATCTGTTTCAGAAGGGCATCCCGATAAGGTGGCAGACCAAATAAGTGATGCTATTTTAGATACTTTTTTGGCACAAGATCCTCAAACATACGCGGCGTGTGAGACCTTAGTAACAACGGGGCAGGTGATTGTTGCGGGCGAGGTGCAAAGCAAAATCTATGTGGACGTGCAACACGTTATCCGCCAAACGATAAGACGGATAGGTTACACGAAATCCGAGTATATGTTTGAGGCTAACTCGTGTGGTATTTTGTCGGCTTTGCACGAGCAGTCGCCCGATATTCGGCAAGGTGTGGTGCGTCAAAGTGCCATGGAGCAGGGTGCAGGCGACCAAGGAATGATGTTCGGTTACGCAACCAACGAGACGGCTAATTATATGCCTTTGACCTTGGATTTAGCCCACACGCTGATGTACACGTTGGCAGCCATTCGCAAGGAAGGAAAACAGATGACCTATTTGCGTCCCGATGCCAAGTCGCAAGTGTCTATTTGGTACGATGACAACAATAAACCGCAAAAAATTGACACCCTCGTTGTCTCGACCCAGCACGACCCAGACGTAACGCAAGAAAAAATCAAGGAAGATATTATCAATATCCTATTGCCACGTGTTGCCGAACGCGATGCGGTGTATGAAAAGCTGTTGGGCGAGTTTTTGCGTGCAAATCGTGCAGACAAGTTTTTGTTGGTTAACCCAACGGGTAAGTTTGTTATTGGAGGTCCTCACGGCGATACGGGTTTGACGGGCCGAAAAATCATTGTGGATACGTATGGTGGTCGTGGAGCACACGGTGGAGGTGCTTTTTCGGGCAAAGACCCTTCGAAAGTAGACCGTTCAGCGGCGTATATGGCACGGTATATTGCAAAAAATTTGGTTGCAGCAGGTGTGGCAGACGAGTTGTTGTTGCAAGTGAGTTATGCCATTGGGGTTGCAAAACCTGTTTCAATAGCCGTAAATACATACAAAACCGCCAAAAATGGTCTTACGGACGAGCAAATTGCAAACGGCGTGAAAGAGTTGTTTGATTTGCGTCCTGCGATGATAGAAAAACAATTGGAATTACGCAACCCGATGTACGAAGAAACGGCTTCCTACGGGCATGTAGGCAGAACGCCGAAGACAGTCAACAAAACGTTCATTGATGAAAATGGCAACGAAATCAAACGGACGGTTACTCTGTTCACGTGGGAGCGTTTAGACCAAGTAGATAAAATAAAAAAGTACTTTTCGTTGTAATGGGAAATAAGCAAAAATATCTTCTCCTTGTCGGAATCGTTTTACTCTGTGTCGGCATCGATCAGTGGCTCAAATGGTATGTGCATAGTCATTTTGCTCTTGGTGAGTCGGTCTCGATTACGTCGTGGTTTTGGATTTGTTATGTGGAAAATAACGGCATGGCGTTCGGAATTGAATGGTTTAGTAAGGTTTTTCTGACCCTTTTTCGCATCGTGGCTGTGATTTTTTTGAGTTGGTATGCTCATAAGCTCATCAAACATAATTTCCGCACAGGCTACCTTGTCGCGATTGCTTTGACGCTTGCGGGTGCGTTGGGAAACATCATTGACTGTGTGTTTTATGGTGTGATTTACGATTATGCGCCTTTGTTGTACGGCAAGGTGATAGATATGTTTTATTTTCCGCTGATTACGAATCGGGCAGGGGAGGTGATTTTTTTCCGTCCCGTTTTTAATTTTGCAGACTCGTGTATAACGGTTTCAGTATTTATTATTTTCCTATTTTATCGTAAAGATTTTGATTTAAGTATACATAAATTTCATGAAGATTTTTAATAAGGATATTGCTCGAAAATATGTTGTAGCAGGTGTTTGTGGGCTTGTTTTATTGTTGGCTTTGGGTTTTGTTGCTTTTATGCAGTATTATCGCCTTGAAAAGAAGAATTTTTTGAGCAATGATGGCAAAGAACACGGCTATTTTATCTATCCCGATATGTCGATGGATAGTGTGTTGGCGTTGGTGAGTCAGGATTACCGCATTTTTTCAACGTACTCGTTAGATTGGTATAAAAAGCGGGTTAATTTGCATAAAATTGAAGAAGGTTTTTACCGTTTTCCAGCCACGATGAGTACGCGTTATTTTGTTCATCGCATTAAATCGGGGACACAAACGCCCATCAACCTATCTTTTACCAATCAGATTCGTACGCGTCAGCAGTTGGCAAAACGTTTAGGGAAGCAGTTATTGATTGATTCGGCACAAATTATGACGTTGCTGGATTCGACGGATTATATCGCCAAGTTCGGCTTTAATCAGTACAACATAACGTGTATGTTCATCCCGAATACGTATGAAGTTTTTTGGACGATGAGTGCGGAGGACTTGTTTGAGCGAATGTATCGCGAGTACAATGTTTTTTGGAACGATAAACGCCGAGAGGAAGCCAAAAATATGGGCTTAACGCCGATAGAGGTGTGTGTGTTGGGGAGTATTGCGGAGTCGGAAACGAACAAAGAGTTTGAGTATCCGATTATTGCTCAGCTGTACTTAAACCGTTTGCATCGCCGTATGCCGTTGCAGGCGTGTCCTACGATTATTTTTGCGTGGGGTAATTTTTCGATGCGGCGTGTGTTGGATAAGCATCTGAATATCAAATCGCCGTACAATACGTACAAAAATTTGGGCTTTCCGCCAGGACCAATTCGCCTGACCAATGCTTCAACGATGGATGCCATTTTGCATTCGGAACCGAATACGTACTTATATATGTGTGCTAATTCGGAGTTTAATGGAACGCATATTTTTTCGTCAACCTTTGCGGAACATAAGAAAAATGCACGAAAATACCAACGAGAACTCAATAAACGACATATCAAAAAATAAGAATTATGTTTTTACTTATATTTTCAACATCTTTTTGGATTAAAGCCGCCCAACTCATACTTAGTTTGAGTATTTTGGTGATGGTACACGAGTTTGGGCATTACTTTTTTGCACGATTATTTAAGGTGAGAGTGGAAAAATTTTACCTATTTTTTAACCCTAATTTTTCGCTTATTCGCCTCAAAAAAATAAACGGTAAATGGCAAATCAAATGGTTGGCACCGAATGTGGAACCGTCCATGGTTTTGACCGACACGAGGGACGAGAAAGGTAATCCTATCTATCGCCCCATGACGCAAGCGGAACTGCAAGCCTTGCCCGATGACGATTGGCGTAAGTATCCCGACAATACCGAATGGGGAGTGGGCTGGGTGCCTTTTGGTGGCTATTGCTCTATGGCAGGTATGGTGGACGAGACGCAGTCGGCACAAAACCTGAGCAACGAGATGCAGGAGTGGGAGTTTCGCTCCAAGAAGGCATGGCAACGTTTTTTGATTATTATTGGCGGTGTGTTGGTGAATTTTATAACGGCACTGGTGATTTTTTGCGGTATCACGTTTCATTGGGGGACGGCAGATTTACCTCTCAAAAATGCTACAGAAGGGCTTTATTTCAGCGAGTTATTGTTGCAAGAAGGGTTTCAACAACAGGATAAAATTATCAGCATTGACGACCAAACACCCACGAATGTAGCGGATATTTTGCAGTGGATGATTATTGAAGGAAAAAGGAACATTCAAGTGTTGCGTGGTGAGGATACGATTTTGCTGACGATGTCGGATAAATTGGGCAACAAATATCTCACTTTTCAGAACGATTTTGACAAAAAAGAGCGTGAAAAAGCCCGTAATGACAACACGTATCAAAAGAAACGATATGTTTTGGTGAGTGAGTTTTTTCCGTTTGTCGTTGATTCGGTGTTGACGGGTGGCGTTGCCGAGCAAGCAGGACTTCAAAAAGCCGATAAAATCATCGCTATCAATGAGGTGCAGACGCTCTCGTACTACGAAGTAACCAACCAATTACAAGCTCATCCGTGCGAAAATATCACCATCACTTATTTGCGAAATGGCGATACGATTGTGTCGGACAAAGTGTTCTTGGGCGACCAAGGGCTGTTGAGCGTTTTTGCCAAAAATAAATACGAATTCTGCAAGATTGAACCTAAAAAATATACGTTTTTTGAGGCGATTCCTGTGGGAATGAAGCAGGGAGTGGATTTGTTGAAGTCGTATGTGAAGCAATTTCGGTTGGTGTTTAGCAAGGAAGGAGCCCAATCTTTAGGTGGTTTTGGTGCCATCGGGAATATGTTTGGAGCTATTTGGGACTGGTATTCGTTTTGGTATATGACAGCTTTTTTGAGCATCATTTTGGCGTTTATGAATATCATTCCGATTCCTGCATTAGATGGTGGCTATATTTTCTTCATTTTGATTGAAATGATTACGGGCAAAAAACCATCCGATAAGTTCTTGGAAAAAGCCAATACGGTGGGCTTTATTATTTTGTTGGCATTGGTAGTTTTTGCCAATTTGAACGATATTTTGAAGATTTTTATGTAACCGATGGATTTTTTTGCACACCCAACGACTGTTATTGATTCGCCAAGTGTTATCGGCAAAGCAACGAAGATTTGGCATTTTAGTCATATTATGGCCAATTGCACTATTGGCGAGCGATGCGTCATTGGTCAAAACGTGTTTATTGCGGAAGGTGTAACGATTGGGGACGGCGTGAAAATTCAGAATAACGTGTCTGTTTACAAGGGTGTGGTGTGTGAAGACGATGTGTTTATTGGTCCGTCGGTCGTTTTTACGAATGTTATCAATCCGCGTGCCTTCATTGAGCGTAAGGACGAATTTCAGCCAACAATCATCAAAAAAGGGGCTTCTATCGGTGCTAATGCGACTATTTTGTGCGGTCATACGCTTGGCGAATACTGTATGATAGGAGCGGGGAGCGTGGTCACGAGCGATGTGGAACCGTATGCGTTGATGGTGGGAAATCCTGCACGCCAAGTCGGTTGGGTGGACAAAAATGGAGAAAAAAAACATCAAAAGTGAGAAAAAAGTTGTAAAATAAAAAAAAAGAAGTACCTTCGTTCCTGCTTTGATTTTAGAAGCAACTAAAATAAGTTTTTTTTTATCATTAATTGTTTTGATGAATCAGTAGCTCAGCAGGTAGAGCACATCCCTTTTAAGGATGGGGTCTTGGGTTCGAGCCCCAACTGGGTCACAAAAGTGCAGAGAATTTTACGATTACTCTGCATTTTTTTGTATAAAAACCGCAAAATAATTACCTTCGCATTCGTCAAGTGAAGAGATAGAGTATGCCCAACATTACGCTTACATACAAACGCCGCAAAACGGACAGCGTTCAGATAGGGAACGTGGTCATCGGAGGTAATCATCCGATTTGTGTGCAGACGATGGCGAATGTTTCTACGAACGACATCAACGGCTCATTGGAACAGTTAAAGCGTGTTTGTGAGGCAGGGGCACAGATGGTTCGTTTCACCACACAAGGCACCAAAGAGGTGGAGAGTTTGAAAATCATTCACGACCAATGGCAACAAAGCAATCCCCAAGCGGTTCCGTTGGTTGCCGATGTGCATTTTCAGGCCGATGTGGCGGACAAGGCAGCCCAAGTTGTTGAAAAAGTCCGCATTAACCCTGGCAATTACATTGATCCAGCCCGAAAATTCAGGCAAATCAACTATACACAAGCCGAATACGAGCAGGAATTGCAACAATTAGCGGACCGCTTCAATCGTTTGTTGGATATTTGCGAGCAACATAAAACGGCGTTGCGGATTGGGGTAAATCATGGCAGTTTAAGCGACCGAATCATGTCTCGCTACGGCAATAGTGTAGAGGGTATGGTTGAGAGTTGTATGGAGTTTTTGCGTGTGGCGAAGAAGCGGCATTTTGCGAACATTGTTGTGTCGCTCAAAGCGAGCAATACGCGTCTGATGGTGGATTCGGTGCGGGAAATGGTGCAGAAAATGGAGCAAGAAAATATGTTTTATCCGATTCATTTGGGCGTTACGGAAGCGGGCGAAGGCGAAGATGGACGAATTAAAAGTGCCGTGGGGATTGGGGCTTTGTTGGCAGAAGGGATTGGCGACACGGTGCGTATGAGTTTGAGTGAACCACCCGAAAACGAGATTGACTCGGCACAATGTTTGATTGATTATTTTGTGAAAGCGGATAGTGTGCGATATACTTTGGTACAATGCTCGCAGGAAAATGGGATTGTAAAATATAAGTCGCAGGAAAAGTGCGATTGGCAAACGTTCCAAATACACGCTGCAGCAGATTGTGGTTGGCTTTTGTGGAAGTATGAAGCAAACGATTTGCAGATTATCAACGACCATTTTGAACCCACGAAATTGGAGCAGTTGAGCAAGGATATTCTGCAAGCAAGTCGCATTCGGATGTACAAAACGGAGTATATTTCGTGTCCAGGTTGTGGGCGAACGTTGTTTGATTTGCCGACCGTGATTGCCCAAGTGAAAGCAGCAACGGCACAGTATAAGGGCTTAAAAATAGCGATTATGGGTTGTATTGTGAATGGTCCTGGTGAGATGGCAGATGCCGACTATGGCTACGTGGGAGCGGGTCGTGATAGGATAAGTTTGTACAAAGGAAAAGAATGTGTGTTGAAAAATATCCCGCAAGAAGATGCGGTAAAAGAATTGATAAGTTTAATCGAAAAAGATAAATAATTATGAAAAAATCTCCACTACAAATTGCTCGTAGCAGTTATCAGCCGAATATACCGGTTGCATTGAAAGGGAATTTGGTACTTAAAGAAGGCGGTGCGACCAAGTCGGTTGCCGATGAGAAAGAAATCCAGAGTCTTTTCCCCAACACCTACGGGCTTCCAATTATTACTTTTGAGGCTTCTAATCAGCCTAATCCAAGCGTTGAACCCTTCAATGTGGGTGTTATTTTGTCGGGTGGACAAGCCCCTGGCGGTCATAACGTGATTTCGGGACTCTTTGATGGCTTGAAAAAAATCAACAAAAATTGCAAATTGTACGGCTTTTTAGGTGGTCCGAGTGGCTTATTTGAGCACCAATACAAAGAACTTACGGCAGAAGTGATTGACGACTATCGTAACACGGGTGGCTTTGACATCATCGGCAGTGGACGCACCAAGTTGGAGGAGACGTGGCAGTTTGATAAAGGTATCGAGATTTGCCAGAAATTGGGCATTAAAGCCATCGTGATTATTGGTGGCGATGACAGCAATACGAATGCGTGCGTCTTGGCAGAGTATTATTTGCAGAAAAAGTGCGGCATTCAGGTGATTGGTTGCCCAAAAACGATTGATGGCGACTTGAAAAACCAGTTTATTGAGACCTCTTTCGGCTTTGATACGGCTTGCAAAGTGTACTCAGAGTTGATTGGAAACATTCAGCGTGATGCGTTTTCGGCAAAAAAATACTGGCATTTTATTCGTTTGATGGGGCGTTCGGCGAGTCATATTGCTTTGGAATGTGCGTTGCAGTGCCAACCGAACGTGTGCATCATTTCCGAAGAAGTGGAAGCCAAACGGATGACACTCAATGATATAGTGGAACAGATTGTAAAATCAGTCGTGGAGCGTGCCAATAGTGGTTTGAACTTCGGTACGGTGTTGATTCCGGAAGGCTTGATTGAATTTGTGCCTGCTATGCGTGTTTTGATTCAAGAATTGAACGATATTTTGGCTCAAAATGACGAGTTTATCAGTTTGGACGAAGCTGAAAAATTGGAATATATGAAGGCAAAACTGTCCAAAGAATCCTGCGAATTGTTCGAATCCTTGCCACACGGCATCGCTTTGCAGTTGATGATGGACCGTGACCCACACGGGAATGTGCAAGTGTCGCTCATTGAAACCGAAAAACTGCTGATTGAGATGGCAAAAAAACGGTTGAGCAAACTCAAAGCCGAAAATAAATACAACGGTAAATTTGCCACTTTGCACCATTTCTTTGGCTACGAGGGTCGTTGTGCAATCCCCAGCAACTTTGACGCGAACTATTGCTATGCGTTGGGCATCACGGCTTCGTACTTGATTGCAAACGGCAAGACGGGTTATATGGCATATATTCGCAACCTCATTTTGCCAGCCGACCAATGGATTGCAGGTGGTTTACCCATCACGATGATGATGAACATTGAAAAACGAAACGGCAAACTCAAACCCGTTATCCAGAAAGCTCTTGTGGATTTGAACGGCAAGCCATTTAAGTTCTTCGAAAGCCAGCGTGCCGAGTGGGCAAATGTGCAACAAAGTTATCTGTATCCTGGACCGATTCAGTACTACGGACCAACGGAGGTGTGCGATATGCCAACGCAAACTTTGCTGTTAGAAAAATCGTAAAATGTGGGCGGATTCATTTCCGCCTTTTTTATTTTTGGAAGATAACGTAAGCGGGAGTTATGCGGGGAACTATTTTCGCTTAAAAACGTACAAGTTAGGGATTTTTGCAACCTTTGTAAAAACAACGTTACCAACCCACCGTTGCAATTAGTGGGTAATGGTCGGAGTATTTGACGGTGTCCACCTCGCTATGGATGGTTTTGATGCTTTCGGAACACAAAATATAATCAATCCGAATGCCCAAAAACGAGTTAAACATATACGTGTTGCCCAACTTTCCTAAACTGCCTTTCAAAAAACAATCGTCCAAGTTTTCGTGCAAAATACGGCTCACTTTACTCATCGGCGTGGCATTAAAGTCCCCAACGACCAACACAGGGTAGGGCGATTGCTGAATTTCTGCCTCCAAAATCTTGGCTTGCTCCTCACGCAACTTACGAGCGGGCTTCAAATGCGAACGCAAATAGTGGATTTTTTTATGCAAGCCCGAAGCCTTCCGAACACTATCCTTCGCAATTTTGTTGGACTCTAAATGGTTGATAAACAGCCGTAACGTGTCGTCAAAAGCCACCACATCGCAGCAACTGGAGATGTTAGAACGCGAATTATATTGTATGGTATGCTTGCCAATCAACGGGAACTTGGAAAAAACGACGTTCCCAAACTGTCGCGTCTGGTTGTAAACCTTAAAATCGTAGTAGGTGTAGGAGTAGTTTTTTTTGAAGGCGTGGCGTAACTCAGGCAAGGTCAGCCACTCGTCTTTTTTCCGTACTTCCACCTCCTGCATACACACAATATCCACATTTTTTTGCTGTAAATAGTGAATTAAATCATTGACTTCCACCTTTTTAATGGTGCCCATTTGGTGGGTGTTGTAGGTCAGGATGGTCAGTTGTTTTTCCGTTTTGGGCGTGATAAGTTGGTGCGAAACATAGTGCGAAAACACGAAAAAAACGAGTAGCACAATCGCAACATCTATTCCAAAACGTACGGGATTCATAAGCAATTAGAAAAGGTAACAAAAACTGACAAACCAACCCCATTCGCTCATATTCCCACTCGGAACATCTTTTTTGAGCAGGTTATTCAAGCCGAAGTCATACCCACTCTGCAAACGGTATTTATCCCACTCAAAACCACCTCCCAAGCCGTATTGCACGTTGCAACGATACAACTCCTTTTCTTTGAGTCGGTCGTAGGACTGGGTGGGAACGTTTTGTGCGTTGAGCCAATCTAAGGTAGAGTTGCTCAGGTGTTGGCTTATGTTATCTTTTTGCACCAAGCCGAGTTGGAGTTGCGGACCCGTGAAAAAAAACATATTCAGTTTTTTCCACAGCCGAATGTTGATGTATGCACGAATCGGTACAATCAAATTATGCTCCAAAATCCGATGGGTCAAGTACTCTTTTTGCACCTCTTCGATGTTGGTAGAACGCCAATGTTGTGCGGTTTTCCCCGTTGCCAAACTATACAAAAGTCCCGTTTGGAGCGTGAAGTGCTTGGGCAACACGAAATCCACTGTTGCACCGATTTTTCCACCGTGTAAAAACAGGTTGGGGTAGGTGTTGTTTCGGGTGCGTTGGTCATTTTGCACGTAGCCGACCTCCAAACGATATTGCACGGCAAATTCATAGACCTCTTTTTTCTTTTCGGTTTGGGTGGGGTCAAAAAAATCGTTACTTTCTAATCTGACGCTATTTTTTTCGGCAGCTGTCTGACCCAACATTCCCAAAGGACTGACCAAAAAGAGCAGATATAGTATAGTTTGACGTTTACTCATTGTGTATAATTTTTCGCATTGTTGCAATCATTGGGCGAAGATACAAAAAAGTTTTAATTATGGCATTTTTATTTTGTTGGAAAAATTGTATCTTTATAATTATCTTCCTTGTGAATCTCAAAAAATATAGTATCTTTGCAATCGCAAGATTTGTTAATATGAATGATTATCGATTTATTAACGTTGACCAAGAACCTACGGAAGAAATGCTTGACCAATTGATGCAGGAGGTTGCACAAGAAGCCAAAGTACGTTACGAAAAAGCTTATGTTGCCTATTTTGCACATATTGACCAAATGATACAAGTTTTATGAGAAAACCTGTTGTAATCGTCATTGCTGGTCCAAATGGTGCAGGCAAAACATCAACTACTCGCTTGGTGATAAAACATGAATGGGCTGAGCAATGTGTGTACATCAATCCCGATGAAATAGCACAGACAAAGTTTGGCGATTGGAACGATGCAAATGCTGTGCGACAAGCCGTTGAGTATTGCGAAAAGTGGCGAGAACAGGTGCTGGTAGAGCATAAAGATTTCATCTTTGAAACGGTATTATCATCTGATGGAAAGGTCGAGTTTCTAAAAAAAGCAAAAAAGGAAGGGTATTTTATTCGTATGTTTTTTATCTGCACACAGTCGCCAATAATCAACGCTTCTCGTATAGCCAAGCGTGTGATGGAAGGAGGACATGACGTGCCTATTAAGAAGATAATATCTCGTTATCAGAAAGCGATTGTGAATGCAATAAAAGTTATGCAATTTGTTGACCGAGCGTATTTTTATGACAATTCTGTGGACAATCAAAATGCACAACTGCTCTTTCGCACGGTTGATGGGAAGTATGCAAAACATTATATGGACACAATGCCCTTGTGGGCGGAACAAATATATAACAAATTGAAAAAATAGTGCAAAGGGTTGCACGATAACATAATTTATTAACAAGCATTGGCTATTATTCGCGTTCGAGAAAAAGGTCCGGAAAACTAATTTCTTAGCAGAATTAGAATAGCAATGTTCACGGAAGGAGCGGAAAACTTCCAACCCAACTATAAAGCACTGAGTCTCTCAGTGTGGGTATATCTATAGTTGGGTGCGGGTTTTCTTTCCGGACCTCCCGTGAACGCGAGTGGATATGCTCACTTTTCTTTTTCTGCACCTGTGATTGATAGTTATGCAAAAAACTATCAATTTATGGCAGGAAACGCAAATTTAAATGCTGCAAAAGGAGCAAAAAAGGATGAATTTTACACACAACTCCCCGATATTGAAAATGAGTTGAAGCATTATCGGCAACATTTTCGCGATAAAATTGTGCTTTGTAATTGTGATGACCCATACGAAAGTAATTTTTTCAAGTATTTTGCCTTAAATTTCAATCAATTAGGGCTCAAAAAGTTAATTGCTACTTGCTACAATGGTTCGCCGATTGCAGGAAATGAACTGCCATTGTTGTTTGAATTAACGGAAAACGAGCCGAAAAAAGTGGCTTACAAAGTAGAAATTACCGAAGTACAAGATTACAATAATGACGGTGCAGTCAATCTTGCCGATGTACAATACTTGCTTCAAAACAATAAAAATGTGCTATCGTTACTAAAAGGCAATGGCGATTTTCGTTCCCAAGAATGTATAGATTTGCTCAAACAAGCCGATATTGTCGTTACTAATCCACCTTTTTCATTGTTTAGAGAATATGTTGCTCAACTTATCAACTACGATAAAAAGTTTTTGATTTTAGGAAATATGAATGCTATTCATTACAAAGAGATATTTCCATTGATTAAAGCAGATAAAATATGGTTAGGATATGCTGCCAATAAAACTATGCGATTTGCTCTGTCGCCAAATTACGAAAAATGGGAAGAAATTGTAAACGGAGTGAAATATGGAAAAGTGCCTTCAATTACATGGTATACCAATTTGGATATTCAAAAACGCCATGAAGATTTAATACTTTATAAAAAATACACTCTCGAAGAATATCCAAAATATGACAATTACGATGCGATAAATGTGGATAAGACATCAGAGATTCCAATAGATTATAATGGTTTAATGGGGGTACCAATTTCGTTTATAGATAAATATAATCCTAATCAATTTGAAATAGTTGGTATATTAAATCACGGATGCGACAGCGAATACGATTTAGCAAAACCTATATTAAAGGGAAAAGAAAAATTTTCTCGTATTCTCATTCGTCGCAAACGGTGAATGAGTTAGTGATAGAAAAACAAGTGATATTTGACATATTGAATTACCGAAAATTTGTGCGAAAATAGTTGCGTATTACGATTGTTTTTTGTACCTTTGCCCTATAAATCCACGATTTTATGCCACCAGAAGAAACAATCAAACTCTTTGATGCAAAGCAAATTCGCGTTGTATGGGACAAAAACACGGAGAAATACTATTTCTCGGTCGTAGATGTTGTGCAAGTGCTAACCGAAAGTGCAGATTATCAAACGGCACGCAATTATTGGAAGGTCTTAAAAAACCGACTCACAAAAGAGGGAAATGAAACGGTTACAAATTGTAACCAGTTGAAATTAACCGCTATTGACGGCAAGCAAAGGCTAACCGATGTGGCTGATACTGAGCAAATCCTGCGTCTCATTCAGTCCATTCCGTCTAAAAAAGCTGAGCCATTCAAATTATGGCTTGCTAAAGTTGGACAAGAGCGTCTAAATCAGTTGCAAGACCCAGAACGCAGTATTGAGCAAGCGATAAAAGATTATAGGCGTTTGGGATATTCGGAAAATTGGATAAATCAACGCATTAAGACCATAGAGATTCGTAAAGGATTGACTGACGAATGGAAACGCAGTGGAGTTGCGAATGAATTGGACTATGCTTCGCTTACGGATATAATGTATCAGGCGTGGTCGGGCATGACAAGTCGCGAATATAAAGAGTTCAAAGGGCTTCGCAAAGAAAGTTTGCGGGATAATATGACGAATGTTGAGTTGATGCTCAATGGTCTTGCCGAAGTCGCTGCAACCGAAATTTCTCAAGAACGTAACCCGCAAGGATACACAGAAACGGCTGCTGTTGCACAAGAAGGTGGGGAAGTGGCGGATGCAGCCCGTCAAAATTTAGAAAAGCGTATAGGACGGAGTGTAATATCTCCGCAAAAAGCCGTTAATTTCACAATGCCCCCTGAAGAACTACCATTGTCAAAACAAACAGACGAATTGGACGACATAACGAGTATAGAAAAGCAGTAGAAAACTCGGACAAATACTTTATAAAAAACGGTAATTCAGTAACAAAACGGATTATCGTTTTTTTATAATGGTAATGAAATGTTGTGCAAGATAGAAGAAAATGTGATTTATTGGTGGCAAAAAAATATATTATTCCTAAAATTTGCAAAATGAATAATATAAATGTTTTTGGACATAAAAAAAGATAAAAATAGGAACAATATAAAACTAACATTATGAAAATTGAACTTCATCAGATTAAAATTCGCGAGTTATGTGCGAGTTACGAAGACCTCAGCATTCAAGAGGAAGGGATTACAGGTTTTGGTGGCAAACTGAACATTCGCCCGAAGTATCAACGAGAGTTTGTCTATGACGAGAAAAAACGCAATGCCGTGATGGACACCGTCTGGCAAGGGTTTCCGCTCAATGTGATGTATTGGGTGCGAGTCGGCGAAGACCAATATGAACTGCTTGACGGACAACAACGCACGATTTCGATTTGCTCGTTTGTGGCAGGCGAATATATGATGAACTTTGACGGCAACTTGCTCGGCTTCCACAACATGAGCGAGGTACAGCAAAAACGTATCTTGGATTATGAACTGCAAGTGTATGTTTGTGAAGGCACCGATGAGGAAAAACTTAAGTGGTTCCAAACAATCAATATCGCAGGCGAAAAACTGACCAATCAAGAGATTCGCAATGCTATTTACTCGGGTTCGTGGGTAACGCAAGCCAAACGCCGTTTTTCGAAATCGGGTTGCGTGGCGTACAAAATAGGTTCGGATTTTATGAGCGGAACGCCCATTCGGCAAGATTATTTTGAGACGGCGATACGCTGGATTGGCGACAAGCAAGGGCTGACGATTGAACAATATATGGCACAACACCAACACGACACGGACGCAGACGAGATTTGGCAGTATTTTCAAGACGTGATTCACTGGGTGGAGAAACTGTTCGGTCGCAAGTACAAGAAAGAAATGAAGTCGGTGGAGTGGGGCTTGCTTTACAACCAATACCGCGACACGACTCTCACGGCAACGGCAATCAGTGAGGAGGTGGCACGGTTGATGGCAGACAGCGATGTGCAGAAGAAAGCGGGCATTTTCCATTACGTTTTTGACCACGATATTCGACATTTGGGCATTCGTGCCTTTGACGACAACACGAAGCGTGAGGTTTATGAACGGCAAAACGGTATTTGTCCGATTTGTGGCAAGCATTTTGAAATTGAGCAGATGGAAGCTGACCACATCACGCCGTGGGTGGAAGGTGGTAGGACGATTGCGGAGAATTGCCAGATGCTTTGTCGGGATTGTAATCGGAGGAAGAGTAGTAAATAGGGTGCTTTTTAAGACAAAAGTAAGACGGAAAAAAGTATCCGCTTTTTTACAACCAAAATAAATTATTTCTAAAATTTGCAAACTCAATGGAGTAGAGTATGAATTTGGGCGATACCTTTTTGAGACCTATTGGCAACACATTACAGTTGTGTTCACACCCAATTACACTTTTTCGCTTTGTTTTTTACAAAAAATATCGTAACTTCACATTGCATTTTGAAAAAAATCCTTACATACACTTTTTATGACCTTTTGTAGATGCAACTTACTCATACTGCTCTGCTTCTTCACAATCATCGCACATGCCAACAGTATCTGTGGAGTGGTCGTGGATAAAACAGACGGCACACCGCTTCCCTTCGTACAAATCACTTTTGATAGCAAACATAACGGTACCACAACAGACCTCAACGGCTCCTTTTGCATCGAAAATAACAGACACACAACGCTCTCCTTTCGAATGTTAGGTTACAAAACAAAAACGCTCACTTTACAAGCCAATAAACATTACAAAAACCTGCATGTCGAGCTCGAAACGGAAGTATATGCCCTCGAAAACATCGTCATTACACCAACGAAAAAGCGTTATCGCAGGAAAGGGAATGAAGCCGTCGAACTGATCAAAAACGTCATTAAACACAAACATGACAATCAAGTGGCGAACCTCAACAATTATCAGTTTAAATCGTATGAGAAAACAACGTTCGCACTCGAAAATTTTGAATTCAACCAAAAAGACAATAAGTTTTGGAATAAATTCCCATTCATAGACCAATATCTTGATACGGTGATAATTAACGACGTGCATGTCCCCACCTTTATCTTTTCTATCCGCGAAAAAGCACAAGACGAAATCGTGCAGCAAGATGCCCAAACGCACGAAAAAATAGTTACTGCAGAACGATGGGACGGCACCGACCAACTTTTCGATAATGGACAAATAAACAACTATCTAACAGCCCTCATGCAAGATATTGACATCACTCAAAACGACATTAATATCTTGCTTAACCGCTTCGTCAGTCCCCTGTCCTCTACGCTCGCCACCGCCTACTATCATTTCTTCATCCTCGATACCATCCTACTCAACGACCAATCCTGCATTGACCTCGGATTTGCACCAGCAAGAGCCGAGGCACCTGGATTTACAGGGCATTTGTACATTCTCAACGATTCTTCTTATGCCCTCAAACAATATGCTATCAACGTACCTCCACTTGCCAACATCAATTGGGTAAACCATTTGAGTATCGTGCAAGAAAATCAACAAGTGTACGATACGCTTTGGGCACCGCAAAGCATACAAACGCACATCAGACTCGCCCTCAGTAAACAAGATGACGAAAAAATCTATGTCAAACGCACACAACATTTCCAGCATTTCCAACCCATTGATACCACGGACGCGTACCCCACGCAACAAGATATTGATGCATTGCGACCTATCGAACTAACACAAGGAGAAGCGAATATAGACAGTCTTAACGAACAACTACTTCGTGTCCCTCTTTTTAGTTTCCTCTATAATGCCCTCGAAAATATGATTGAAGAATACGTCCCCACCCAAAAACCGCGTAAAACAAGCTACTTTGATATTGGTCCCATCTGGAATTCCCTACATTTCAATGAGCAAGAGGGTACCAGAGTACGCCTCGGGGGAACAACCACTGCCAACTTCTTGCCCAGATGGTTCTTTTCTGGATATGTCGCATACGGCTTCCGAGACCAACGACCTAAAGGGGAACTCAAAATAACACATTGCTTCGAAAAGAAAAAGTATCACCCCAACGAACCGCTCCTACACAGCCTATCGCTTAGTGCTTCCTACGACCTCAAATATCTTGGACAACCGCTCGTAAGGCAATATCACGATAACCTTTTTATGTCCACGTCTATGAGTGCCGACCCAAAACCTTGGATGTATATCGCACGAGCACGACTGCACTACGAAAAAGAATGGCGTAATCAACTTACGCTCTTCACTTGGTTCGATGCACAACACATAACACCGAACGGAGCCAGCAACATCTATCGGGCTGAACGCTCGCCGTTAACGCTCAAATTCAACTACATAAACAACGACGGAACGATCACTGAACACCAGCACAACAACATCCTCGCACATACGCTCCAACTGCGATATTCTCCACGCGGGCATATCTACCACGACCGTGTCGGGAACGAATCGCCCGTTAACCTCTGGCAAGATAAACCCGTCTTTCGACTCACTAACACCGTCGGATACATTCGTGAAACAAAACAAATCTTTAATAAAATCGAATTTTCCGTCGTGCAACGACTCTATCTTTCTCTTTTTGGAAAACTCGCTTACAACTTCCAAATAGGATATATTCCCACAAAAACGCCCTTCATCAACCTCTTCATACCCGAAGCCAATCAATCCTTATTCATCAATCCAAACGCCTTCTCACTCATGCAACCTGCCGAATTTATCCTCGATGCCTACGCACAACTCCACGCCATTTATCACCTAAACGGCTTTATAATCAACCAAATACCGCTTGTAAATAAACTTAAATGGCGAGGGGTCGTATCGTATCATATCCTCGCTGGACATCTCTCCGATAAAAATAATCCTGAAATAGGCACAACAAATCTCTACCAACTACCTGTGGCATACATTGAAAACGGCAACAACATCTACTCCAAAACCAGCTTCAACGACGGGACCCACAAATTTATGCCATACATGGAATTCTCTGCTGGATTCGAAAATATCTTCCGCATATTTCGAATCGAATACGTCAGAAGATTAACGCACAACGAAGGACTAAAAAAAAGGCAAAAAAATGGCGTGAGAATAACCTTCCAACTCAATATATGAAGCCACAAAAATATAAATGGTGGGCAATGGAAGGAATCATTATCAATCTACCGAAAACGTATTTATTTTGAATACAGAAAACGAGGAATAAACCTCCCTTTCTTGCAGATAGTAAAAAAATGATGGCTATATTCCCATGCAATCCAATTTCGTTGCCCTCCCCCAACTTTTTGTCTGCATTTCAAAAATTTTTACTACCTTCGCACTCGTTTTGTGAAAAATTATTAACTAAAAAGTATGAAAATGAAAAAAAATCTGATTTTAGGTCTTTTAATTTTTAGTAGTATGGCTGCAATGGCTGGCGGACTGGTAACGAACACGAATATGTCGGTTGCTTATCTGCGTAATCCAGCACGCGAAGGAGCCATTGATGAAGATGGTGTTTATTTCAACCCTGCAGGTACGGCATTTTTATCCGACGGTTTGCATGCCTGCGTGTCGTTGCAAACGGCTATGCAAGAGCGTATAGGCGAGGTTACTTTTGATCCTTTGGCTTTAAATAAGAACCATCTAAACGAAGCATCTCGTTCTTACAAAGGTACAACGTTAGCCCCCGTGATTCCTGCTATATATTTGACTTATAACTGGGATAGATGGAACGTTCAAGCGGCTTTCAATATCGTAGGTGGAGGTGGAAAAGCGAAGTACGAAGAAGGTATTGGGCAGTTTGAAGCATTGGTGGCTGGTAAGGCGATACAACTAAAAGGTGGATTGAGTCAATTAATGAACTTAGATGAAAATGTCGCTTATAGTTTAAATTCAAACGTAACAGGCGAATCGTATCAATATGTTTTTTATTTAGGAACAAGTTTTGAAATAATTCGAGAGCATTTGGCAGTAAGCCTTGGTGCACAGTGTGTATATGCAAAGAACCACTATACAGGCGGTTTAACCGATATGCAATTATGGATGGGAGAGAATTTTGGGACTCCTGCATACGATTATTTGATGGTATTAGCAGGCCAGATGGCAGCAGCTGGTGGTACTCTTCCAACGGGAGCTACCGCTATGCTCGGTGCTATACAAAACATCCCTGATATAACTTTGGATGCAACCCAGAAAGGTTTTAGTGCAACCCCCGTAATCGGTCTTGATTACCAAATTAACTCCAAATTCAATTTAAGTGTGCGTTATCAAGCCCGCACCTTTTTGAAGCTAAAAACAAAGGCAAACAACAGTGCGAGCAGTGAAAGTTTACTACCTAATTTCAGCGATGGTAAGGAGTTGCGTAGCGATATTCCATCTTACTACCTTTTCGGTTTCCAATACACTCCTATTGAGCAGTTGCGATTGGCTCTGTCGTACCGTTCTTTTAACGAAAAACGTGCTAAACGGGATATGGTTAACAACGCCAATAAAAAGAATGAGGGTACGGACGAGTATTGTTTTGGTATCGAATGGGATATTTTCAAATATCTGACTTTCTCGTGTGGTTATCAAGGTTGTTTTTTCGGTCAGAGTGATGAAGAATTTTCGGAGTTGGATTTTCAAGTGAATAGCAACTCTATTTTGGCAGGTTTCCGCGTTAATCTTGGCGACCACTGGAAGATAGATTTGGGTTATATGCACACGTTCTATGTGCCACAGACCATAACGAAACAGATGGCAGAAGACGGTTCGCTTCCTTACAAGACGCGTTACGACCGTAAGAACACTGTGTTCGGTATCGGCTTAAGTTGTGCATTCTAAGCACGTTACTTTGCAAACGAATTCGTTCTTCTGTCACCACGTTTACAGGCTTATTTAGCCAATATCCTTGTGGATAGGCAGAAGAACGATTGCGAAGTTTTATTTTTCCGCAACTTCCATAGAAAAACGATAGTGTATTGAGCGTATTTATAAAAATAGGCTGAAAAAAATACACTTTTCTAACTTTTTATTTTTCAAAGAGATAAAATTTACTACATTTGTGCCGAAAAAGCGAAAATCCTAAAAAAATGAAAAAGAGTATTATAATTACATTGTTTTTGTGTGGCATCGTTCTTGGCAGTACTTGTTATGCAGAGCAACCTGTTAATCGTCATTTCGATAGTAGCAAGAAATTTGATAGTATTATTGTGGTAGATGAAGCGATTGGTACCCTTCGACAGACGTTTAAGTATGACGCCAATGATCTTTTAATAGAAGAGACTTTTTGCGACCTTGACGATGATGGTAGCATTGCCTTTGGTACAAGAAGTAAGTATAACTATAACGAAGATGGTCAAATATCCGAGAAATGGACGTACGAGTATCTCTCAAACAATTGGTTAAGTAAGGAACAATACATTTACAATGGAAACAACCTTTCACAAAAGGTAAATGGTGACGTAATCTTAGCCGAATATCAATATGATGAGGATGATAACTTAATAGAAGCCATAGAAGGCTTTAATAAAACGATTTATGTCTATGATGGTCGTATTAAAGTGGAACAAATTGTGTTTTCTTTGCATGATGACACGTGGGTACCATTTGAGAAAACTACCTATCGATATGAAGGAAAGAATCTGGTAGAAGAGACATTGTTTGTTATCGTGGATAAAAAGTGGCATGAAAAGAATCGAAATATATATACATATAACACAAACAATCAATTGACCCAAAAAAGGCATGAAGAGTGGGGTGAAGAAGGTGAAAAGGTAAAGGAAATCGTAACGTATGAATATGTTGAATTTCCTCCTTTTAGCACCGAAGTTATCGAAAAAATCAATGACGAAGTTGCCATTTCTACCACGTATTACTTCCGTTAAAAAACGTGATTTAATAGCATAATAAAAGGGGAACTAATCTTCCCCTTCTTTTTTATCGTCGTATGTTGCGTTTGCAGTGGCTATAAGATTCCTATACTATTGAGGAAAATGATAATGATAGCAATCGGCACAATCCAACGAATAGCAACAAGATAGATTCTGTTTAGTGGACTTTTGAGGCTTTCTTCGACATACGGCAGCTTATTCTCACTTTGTTTGGGCAAAAACCAACCGAAAAACAAAGCAATCCCTAAGGCTCCGAGTGGCATCATAAAACATGAAGAAATTTTATCAAAAATATCAAATAGGTTCATGCTACCTATCGAAAGCCACTCTGCTTTACCTGTCGTAGAAAGGATACACAAAAACACCAATATCGTAACAATAACTGTTGACACCAACACGCTATGCTGTCTGTTCAACGGGCGATTCGTATCGGCAGTGGCATCATGTATAAAACCAACTGCCACTTCCATCATGGAGATAGTGGACGTAATAGCGGCTATACAGAGTAACGAGAAAAACAGCACGCTACTAAACCACGACAACGACATTTGCCCAAAAATGGCTGGTAGCACCACAAAAACCAACTGAGGACCTTCCGCAGGGTCAAACCCAAAAGCAAAAACGGCTGGGAAAATAATAATGCCTGCCAATAAAGCCACCATAGTATCCAGGGTA
>JBGUYG010000005.1:0-23944 GCA_045118535.1 Paludibacteraceae bacterium | reverse complement strand
GGTCCCCACACCGCAAAACAATAAATCGTCTTCCAGTAGAGCCTTGGGTAGCCATAAACGACCGCTAAGATGGTTAAAAACGTGTTCAAAATCGTTATCCGCAGAAAGTCATAAAAAGGTCGAAAGTGGCTAATACGTTCCTCTGTGGGTGGATAATACACGCGAATTGGCACAGGAATCAGCAACACATCGTGCCACGCAGCCCAAACAAGTAACGCCAACTCAGCTTCGTAACGCGAGGTGAGGAGCGACAAACCAGACAGTTTTTGCAACGGATAAATCCGCATCCCCGTTTGTGTATCGGGCAAGTTAACGCCCGTTTGCAAGCGGAAAAAGAAGTTGGAAAGACGGTTGGCAAACTTGTTTTGGTTAGGCATATTTTCATGGCTCAAACCCCGATTGCCCACGATTAACGCCTGCGGGTTTTTGTACAACGCCTTAACCAAAAGCGGAATATCTTCGGGGTAGTGTTGACCGTCCGAGTCAAGCGTCAACGCGTAGTCAAAACCCATCTCTTTTGCCTTTTGAAAACCTTTTTTCAACGCATACCCTTTGCCACGATTTTTTTTGTAAGCAACGACCGTAATGGGGAAATCAAGTTGCTGCAGTTGCTCCAGCGTGTTGTCCGTGCAACCATCCACCACAACGATAATGTCGCGGAGATAAGCGTACGTACGCCGCACTACATCTACTATCGTCCCCCCGTTGTTATAGGTTGGAATCAGTGCACATATAGGTAGCGGTGAAATTCGCATAATTTATAGCATTGGCAGTGACGGAAACACGAATTTTATTGTCCTCTTTGGCTTCAAATTGGAAAGTCGGAGCCACGTCTGGCGTTACTAATTTCAAAAATTTTAGGTTGTCAATTTGCGTGAAAATAATCGTTTTTTTGAGCCATAAAGACGCCATTTCTTGTGCCATTTGCACCAAACAAGCCCCCGGAACAATCGGTTTGCCGGGAAAATGTGCCTTAAAAATGGCATGCTGTGCGTCAAAAGTGATGGTGTATTCGCCTGCACTTTCGGCTGTGATGTGGTAAAAATTATCTTTCAACATACTTAAAAATAATGGTTGTTTTATCGTTATTTTTTTCGTTCATAATCACTTCCGAAGCAAGTTTGGTTTGCTCATCAAGCGTGATTTGCATCGAAGTAAAAAAGTTTTTTATTTCTCGTTTTTTAGGCGTCAAGGTGTAGATATTTTCGTTTTGCGACACCTCAAAATCGCCATTGGTGGTCAAATAATCGCCCGAAATAGACTTGATTATCAACTCCAACAAACGCTTCACTTGCGGATTAGCATTCGTTTTTTCGTCATCTATTTCCCAGACCATTTTTTCGGGTTGCGTATACTCCCAACGCAAGTATTTTGGGGCACGATAGACAAAATGCCCTTGCGTTTGCTGGGGTTTATTGAGCATCTGACTTTGTTTTATTTGCACAAAATCGGCTTCTATGTTCATTATGACGCTTAAAATCAATGCCAACATATCAATTTGCCACTAAATAACACCCTCCCATAATCAACAAAACGCCTATCCATTGGGTCAAAACCACCTGCTCGTGGAAGACCAAAATGGCAGCAATCATTCCAAAAACGTACGCCATGCTTGCCAACGGATACGCCTGCGAAAAAGGATAGGTTTTCAAAATATACATCCACAACAAACCCGCTGTGATAAAGGATATTCCACATGCCAACCACCACCAATTCGTGAATTGTCTGCCAAAAAACGCCCACGACCACGCAAATTCACCCATCGCCGAGAGTGCCAATTTCATGCATAATTGCCCTCCACAAAGGAACAAACTCTGTATCAATGCCAAAAATATCAGCCGCATACTACTCAAAACCTTTGTCTTTATCGTGCAAATGGATGATAATCATCTGAAATAGAGGGAATGTGCGATATTCCGCAAAACAAGACAACTCAACAGGAAAATCTTTGGGCAACTCAATCGCCAACTGTTTCCCCCGCTGAATACGGTTGTCATTGGTCGTTTTGGTATCATCGGCACCACGCCCATTGATGTAATAAACCCCAAAAACCGACTCGTTCGTGCCATCAAAATTCAATTTCACAACCCGTAAATGCAACGAATCCACCGATGTTTCGTTGATAATTTTCACCTGATTATACGACTCTTTCGGTCCCTCAACGGTCAAAACAAGTTTGGCACTTGCCATCTGCCATGAACCGATTAACAACAATAAAAAAAGATATATCCGCTTCATAATTCGTTTATTTTTTACAATAAATATATGCTTTTGCCCTATTTTGGCTATTTTTTCCTATTTTTTGCAACATCGCATCAAATTTTGGCTCGCACGTGTCAAATTCAAGCACCAAAGCGTTTTGTATTAAGCCTAATTCCAGCTGCGTTTTCATATCCAACAAAGCACTTTCCAACGACTTTTCGCCGTCCGAATACGTGATGTTGTAATGGTGATTTTTTAGTTCAATTGCCACTTGTGAAGCCACTGTATTGTGGGTTGAGTTCATAAAAAGCGTTGGGGGCAAATTTTGTTCATTTTCGTTTAGCATCGCCTCCAAAAATGCGACCGTCTGCTCTATGTTTCCCAAGCGTGTTGCACAGAAAATAGCCTCTATTTTTGCGGGTTCAATGCCCGATTCTTGTACCACTTTTTTCATCGCAACCATCATTTTTCGCGTCTGAGGAGTCATTCGGCGAGCCACCATCGGTGGAATATAATCCTTGTAATCGTCTAAATCCTCCACAACGCAAACGTATTCTTGCAACGTAACATTCGTTATTTTATCCGCAAAATCCACACCTTTTTGGCTCAAAACCAATGCCGAATCATTTCCACCAAACCCAAACGAATTACACAGCACGGTTTGCAAAGGTAGGAATTGCGTCTTCTGAACAGGTTTAATCACGTTTTCATCTCCTTGTTGGTAGTGCAAATTGGCTGGCACAAAACCCTTCTGCATACAAAGCAAACAAATCGCCGTTTCAATCGCTCCAGAAGCCGATGTGGTGTGTCCCGTAAATGCTTTGGTGGACGAAATGGCTGGCAACTTTTCGCCAAACAGACGCTTGATTGCCCTACTCTCGCTCGCATCGTTATTCGCCGTCCCTGTGCCGTGTGCGTTGATGTAATCCACAGTTTGCGGCTCTATTTTTGCCATCTGTAAAGCTTGTTGCATCGCCAAAAAAGCCCCTTCACCCTCTTCGGACGAAGCCGTCTGATGAAACGCATCGCAAGCATTACCATACCCTGCCACATAGCCCAAAATCGTAGCACCACGTGCCAAAGCCTCCGACTCACTTTCCAGCACCACATAAGCCGCACCCTCGCCTAAATTAAGCCCTGCACGGTCTTTGTCAAACGGGCGACATAATTCTTTATCCAAAATCATCAGCGAATGAAAGCCGTTCAAATGGAAGCAAGTCAAACTCTCCGTTCCACCAACCAATGCTTTTTTCACCTTACCTGCCCGCAACAAATTCGCTCCCATAATCATCGCATTCAAAGCCGACGAACAAGCCGTAGAAGGCGTCATCTGGTATGCAAAACTGCCGATATGTTGGGCGATGGTTTGGGTGGTTGCACCTGCCTCGTGTTGCGAAACGTAATCAAGGTTTCGATTTTTCTGCCAATCGCTCCAAAACCGCTCTGTCGTGTCCATTCCCCCAACCGTCGTCCCCGAAATAAACGCCATCTCACTCACATCCGTTATCTTCGCTTGGTGCAGGGCTTCACGCGAGGCATGTAACCCCAAAAGTGCCGTACGAGAAATGGCTTCTGAAGACGATATATTGAGTTTTTGAAGCAGTTCCTCATTGCTCATTTTCACCTCCCCCACAGGCAATTCGGTATGGTTGGAATGCAAATAGTGCATCGTCCCGACTCCCGTTTGCTCGTGCAAAAGTGCATCAACAGTTTGCCGCTGGTCGTTGCCAATAGCCGAAATAATTCCTATTCCTGTAATCGCAATTTTCACTTGGTTCGATGGGCTTGAACGTATTCCGCGATAGCACGTACCGACTGAAATACTGCTTTGCCGGTTTTAGCGTCAGTAAACTTAATGCCGTAGTGCTTATCCAATAGCACAATCAACTCCAACGCATCAATAGAATCCAAGCCTAATCCTTCGCCAAACAAAGGGGCATCGGTATCAATATCATCTACGGTTAAACCCTCTAAATTCAATGCTTCTATGATTTGTTGCTTCAATGTCTTTATCAATTCTTCCATACTATCTTAATATGTGCATAAAAATTATCTTTACTTTCACATTCGACCCACCCGACTAACGCTGAACGGGCTGTTTGTACGCTTTGCAAGGTGGTTTGGGCTAACGTTTGTAGCGTTTGTTCGTCTTGCAAAACATAAAAACTACTCTCGGCACGATAATTATTCCGTATCGCAATCTCACCCGTTACGATGTTGGGCAACGTGTAAACAAACAATGCAGGCGAAGGATAATAATTGTCCGCTTGTATCGTTTGTAAATAATCTGTATCGTTTTTTATCGATGCCGATTTGTTCGCAAATATAATCATTCTATCATTTTTGACCAAAAATCTTTCGTTTTTTTCTGCTTGCAACAATAATTCGCTCCCGATAAAGCCCAAACGACACAGCGTATCCATTTTGTAAAACTTCGGATAATCGCCCACAAATCGTTTGTACAACTCCGTCAGTAGAGCCTCGCCCGTTTCGGTAGTGGGCAATGACTGACCATTTAGAAGCACTTGTTGCGGTGTTATGATAATATCTTGTTGATTTTCATTCATTTACATAACGTAATAAGATGGCAGCATTCACGCCACCAAAACCCGATAACATTTTTATCAAATCTTGTGGTTCGTGGTCTAAATTGCGGTTTTTGGGCGACAGATTCAAAGGATATTCCACACCATTTTCAGCATATCCTTTTGCGGCTGGAATGATTTTATGTTCCAAACAAAGCATGGAAATAATCGTTTCCAAAACGCCTGCTGCACCCATTGTATGCCCATAAAAACCCTTCAAAGCACCAATCGGCACCTCATCCAACCCCGCACGATGAATCGCCACAGCTTCCATCGCATCGTTGTAAAGCGTCCCCGTGCCATGCGTGCTAATCATATCTATGTGCTCGGCGTATGGCAAAATCTCCTGCAAACAACGGTAACTCCCCTCTGCCGTCCTGCTCGGTGCCGAGATGTGATTGGCATCGTTGCAAATACTCCCTGCCACCAACTGCCAACACAGTTTTTCGGGCTTTTGTTTCGTATAAATCATCGTGGCAACCGCTTCGCCCAAGTTCAACCCATCACGTTGCTTATCAAACGGCTTGCACGGCTGTTGCGACAAGGCTTTGAGGGCTTGAAAACCCGAAACGATAAACGGCGTTTGCACATCACAACCCACCACGATAGCCGTATCGCAAGCCCCACTTTCAATCAAACGCATCGCCGTGATTTGGGCACAAACCCCAGACGTACACGCATTTGAAACAACGATAGGCTGGTTGGGATTGAGGAAGTGGGCTTGAATCTGCATCGCAGGCTCGGATAGTTGCAAATTGTCGCCTTTGGTGGTGGAAATGACGAAAACGACCCGCTGCGAAGTTGGGTCAATCTGCGTCTGCTGGAGGGCTTGTTCGATGGACAAAATGCACCACTGCGTGAAACTTTTCGGCTCATCAAAAAGAGACGCACAAAACGGCTCCACCAACTCAAAACGGTGTGAATGCAGTTTCAGAGCCGATTTTCCCTCTACGATAGCTTGAAAATTGGCTTGGGAAGTGGCACCAATCGGCGAACAAATATGATGAGCAACGCAGTAAATTCCCATTTATGCCATATCTTTTGCGGGTTCGTCCAACGCCAACTTGATGGTTGCACAAGCGATTTCTTGTTCGCCCACAAACGTCTTGCAATCCATCTGCGAAATGTTCATAACTTCCTGAGTTAAAACGACTTGCGTAACCAATTGGTCGCCAACACGCGGTTGCGAATGGACTTGCAAATGCTTCACCGCACCAATATACCCGATACGAATCGGCAGGTGCCTGCGACTCTGCAAACCGCCTATAAACGTGGCACACGACTGGGCAATATGCTCCAACATGCCTGCAATAGACAGCGTTCCGTTATCCACCAACGGACACGTCTCGGCAATCGTGTAGTGCACTTTTGCCGTTTCGTCCTCTAATTGCAACAACTTATCCACAAAAACAAACGGCATACGCTGTGGAATGAGCGAAAGTATGTTATTTGAAGAAATCATAAAAATTAAACCATTGATAAGGGTTATTTTTCACTTTATTTTCGAGTAATGTAGCGAATTGTTGTGCCACATTCTGTACTTTTTCCATACGCGAACCAGCTTGTGGCTCAATTTTTTCCACATCAATTTGGTAGGTGGTACTATTTTTTTTGTAAGCAAAAATGGCGATGATGGGCTTGTGTGTGGAGAGTGCTAACTGAAAAGCACCGATAGGGAACTTGGCTTTACGATTAAAAAAATCACACAAAATCGTCTTGGATTGAATCACTCTATCGGCAGTAAGAAGAATTATATTTCCTTGATTGATAGCATTATAAACATCAAAAACGTGGTTCATATCTTCTTTGACAAAAATGATGTCCATGTTGTTCTTTTCTAACGCTTTTTGGCGATTTTCTTTCACCGTTTCCGTCTCGCCTTCGTAACTCAAAATATACAATTTTTTGTGGTCGCTACGCAAACTATAGCCTGCAATTTCCGTATTCCCAAAGTGCGAAAAGAGCATCACAAAACCACCGGGCGAACTATCAAGGTCATCAAAAAGTGCTTTATTCTTCACTTCAACATTAAATTTCTTGCCTCCATACACCGCAAATCGGTCCATAATCGCCTCACCAAAACGATAATAACTGCGATAGACATCAACGCAGGCACGAAACGGATTACGCTGAAAACAATCGCGATGAAAATGGTAAATAGCTTTCGTGTTTTGAGGACGAAAAATGATGTAATACAACAGCCAAACACTCATCACGGCATAAATAATTCGGATATTAACATGCCGAAATAACACAACCAAAGCCCGTTGTTGCCACCGTGTTCCTCCTGTTTGACCCGTCCATTCCATTGCTTAAACCATAACAAGTTACAAAGTTAGTAAAAAAAATAAAATATGCAACTGATTGATATTTTTAGTTTGAAGAATCAGCATAAAAAAAGGAGACATTTAACTGTCCCCTTTTTCAAAAATTAGCATTCTAAATGCGATTTACACGTTTTTGGCTATAAAATCATATAAATCGTTCAATGTTTTCGCTTTTTTCAACTCTTGTGTATCGGGTTTGAAGCCAAATTCTTTCTCCAAAAGAGCCACAATATCCACAAAATCCAACGAATCAATGCCCACTTCGTCAATCAACAAAGCATTCGGCTGTAATTTATCTTGAGCGATTTCAAACTCGTTGGTCAAAATACCATTTACTTTTTCAATAATTACTTCTTTTGTCATTTCTTTCAAATTTTATGTTATACTTTTTTAATTACTAATGCACTATTTGTTCCACCAAAACCGAAGGAATTGCTCAGAATATTATTCAGTTTGGCAGATTGGGTCTGGCTCGCAAGCCGCAACTCTTTGGCACAATCGTCCACGTTTTGTAAGTTGATATTGGGTGCAACGAAGTCGTTTTGCATCATCAAAATCGAATAAATCGCCTCGCTTGCTCCTGCCATCCAGCACTCGTGTCCCGTCATGGACTTGGTGGAACTGACCCACGTCTGCGAATTGGCGAACAGACGACTCAAGGCACGTGCCTCTTCCTCATCGCCTTGTTTGGTGGAAGTGGCGTGAGCATTGACATAATCAATCTCCGAAGCCGACATATTGGCATCTTTCAACGCCCGACTCATCGCAATAAACGACCCTTCATCGCTCGGTTGCGAAATGCCTGCCCCGTTGCTCGAAAAGCCATAGCCCGTAATCTCCGCTAAAATAGTGGCTCCACGTGCGATTGCATGGTCATAATCCTCCAACACCAAAGCCGCAGCTCCACCGCTCGGAATCAAGCCATCACGGTCTTTGTCAAACGGACGAGAGGCTTTAGTCGGTTCGTTAATCCGCACCGAAAAGGCACTCAACGCATCAAACGCTGCCATTGAATAGCCGTTGACCTCCTGTGCTCCACCCACCAAAACCATATCTTGCAAGCCTTGACGGATGAACATCGTGCCAATACCGATAGCGTGGCTACCACTTGCACAAGCCGCTGAAAGCGAGAAATTGATACCTCGCAAATGGAAAATAGTCGATAGATTCATATTCACCGTCGAGTTCATCGATTGGAAAATCAAGCCTGAACCCAACATCATCGTGTCGTGGTGTTGGAGCATCTGCTCGTGCATCTCAACCGTTGCCAAAGCCGTGCTATCGTTTCCAAATAACACCCCCACCTCGTTTGTCAACAGGTATTCGTCTGTGACGCCTGCTTGTTCAAACGCTTCTCTACTCGCCATATAAGCGTACATTGCCTCTTGCGACATACCCATCCGCAAACGGCGATGCAACAAATCTTTCAAATCGGGATCGGGAACAATGCCTGTCAGAGGGCTACGAAAGCCATATTCTTTGCGGGCTTCGTCAATGCCGATACCGCTACGACCCTCTTTTAACGACTGCGTTACTTGGGCTTTATTTTGCCCAATGCAACTCCAAATTCCCATTCCTGTTACAACAACTCTTTTCATATCTCAAAATTCATTTTATACCATTCCACCAGCCACACAAATCACTTGTCCCGTGATGTAATCGGCTTGGTCACTGACCAAAAAACTAACTAAATTTGCCACTTCTTGCGGGGTCCCGAAGCGTTTTGCAGGGATTGTTTTTGCCAACTCTTCTTCGTCCAAGTCAGCCGTCATATCCGTCTTGATAAAGCCCGGTGCGACTGCATTGACGGTGATGTTTCGTGCCGCAACTTCTTTGGACAGTGCCTTCGTTGCTCCAATCAAAGCCCCTTTGGCAGCCGAATAATTCACCTGTCCAGCCAACCCAATCACGCCCGAAACCGACGACATGTTGATGATTCGCCCGTGTCTTGCCCGCACCATACGCTGCAAAACGTGGTGAGTCAGTTGATAGAAAGCCTGCATGTTGGTGTCCATAACGATGTTCCAACTTGCTTCCTCCATAAAAACCATCAGTTCGTCTTTGCGAAGCCCTGCATTGTTGACCAAAACGTCAATATGCTCGCCTTGATGTTGCTCTTCCCACTGTTGCAAAGCCGCTTGGATGGCTTTCGGGTCGCTCACATCAAAAGGCAACAACTCACCTTGTCCACCCGCGTCCGTAATCGTTTTCAACACCTCTTGAGCGGCTTGTTCATTACTTTTATAATTGATAATAACGGTGTAGCCATCTTGTGCTAAACGCTCTGCTACAGCCCTTCCAATACCTCTACTTCCTCCTGTTATCAATGCATATTTTTTTTCCATACCTTCCACTTTTTCAAATTTCATACCATATTTTAAAAAGATTAAACTTTTGCCTAAAATTATTAAAAAACTTTAAAAATTCATTGCAATCCCCATCCCATTGGCACCTGCTGTGAGCGAAAAAGTGAGCGGTGTACGAACCCGTTTATTTCGCCATTCTTCGTTGCATAAATTATGAGCATTGTTGCGTTTTACTTTTCCAACAATCAAACACGGAATGGACGCTGCTGCAACCACATGTCCCACAAACAAAAACACACCTCCACAATCGGAAAAAACACTCGCCTGATGGTTATAAAAACGCATTTCTCCACCATTAACCGAATGCAAGATGGTCTCCTCATTACGCAATCCAACCCGTAGCAAAGGTATGCCTACAAAATACGCCAACCCAATGCCACTGCCCAATAGCCCAAAACCTACTTTTTTTCAGCGTAAGTCCCTTCTGAAAGTGTTGGTAAGCCGCAGGACAATGTTGTTGGGCAAAAGAGGGGAAGTCAGCCTTGTTCATGATCGTTATTCTGTCGCCTTCATACAAAGCATACGAACTGCCCGTGCGTTCTATTCTTGGTGTAACTTCTTGATTATCAATTAATTCGGATAAATTATCAAGTTGTGCTTCATCGTCATTATACAGTTTCACTGCGCCATTTTCCAACAGAATCGTTACAATTTCGGAGGTAGAAAGCACATACAAAGGTCCATCTAAATTGTTGATTGTCTTATATTTAATTTCTTTTTCGCCAATTTCGGTTATTTTTGCCTCGATTCGCTTGGACGATTTGGTAACAATAATGTCATTACAAAACGCAAACGAGACGCATAAAACACTGAAAAACAACACAATAAATCTTTTCATTCCCTACTTTTTAGTAACTTCAACTCCACAAATGTACCACATATTTATTGTTTACCAAAAATAATTTTCCTCATCGGCTTTGCTACAAACCGTATATAGTTGATTGGTAATAGTTTAGAGAATTTCTCTTGCAATCCACGCACACGCTTCCGCATCCGCAAGGGCATGATGATGATTCGCCAAACAATACCCACACGCCTGTGCAACCGTCTGCAACTGATGATTTTCCAAATCGGGAAACGTGCGACGTGCCACATAGAGCGTGTCGTAAAAAACGTAGTCGGGATAATCCATCTGATAGCAACGAAAAACGGCTTTCAAACAACTTTCGTCAAACATTTTGTTGTGTGCCACGAGCGGCAAAACATCATACCCCAACCGCATTGCGTCTTGTTCAGAGAGGTGCAACAACGGCTCTATTTGCTCCCAAACATACGGAAAAACGGGGGCGTTTTCGGTGTCCTCTTGCGTCAGTCCGTGCACTTGCGAACAACGATACGTGTAATAATTCGGCTCGGGCTGTATCAACGAATAAAACGAATCCACAAACTCGCCGTTCCGCACAACCACCACACCTACCGAACAGACGCTTGTGCGTTCAAAATTCGCCGTCTCAAAATCAATAGCTACAAAATCTTTCATCTAAGTTTTATTTCCTAATCGAAGGTAAACAAAATCTACAAAAATTTGTGAAAATTATTTTTTTATATACCTTTGTATTAGTGTTTAATTCATTGATATATGCAAAAATACATTCTTTTTTTCCTACTTATTTTTTGTGCCACATGGACAATGGCGAATGATAGCATTATGATGGCAAAAGACACGATTGGCGAGGTAGTAGTTACGGGCACACGCAATCAAACCGAAGTCAAACATCTTTCGCAAAGCGTATCGGTTATCAATCAACAAGTTATACAACAAACGCAACAAGCCACTCTCATGCCTATTTTGAGTGAACAAATCCCTGGTTTATTCGTTACAGCACGCGGTGTGATGGGCTACGGTGTGTCGGGAGGTGGCTCGGGAAGCATCTCGATTCGTGGTTTGAGCGGTGGTAGCGGACAAATGATGGTGCTTATTGACGGACATCCGCAATACATGGGCATCATGGGGCACCCGATAGCAGACTCGTACCAATCGTTTTTGGCTGAAAAAATCGAGGTTTTGCGTGGCTCTGCCTCGGTTTTGTACGGTTCCAATGCGATGGGTGGCGTGGTGAATATCGTAACCCGCAAAATGCAGCAAGAAGGCGTCAAAACGCATATCCGTGCTGGTTATGGGGCTTATAACACCTTCGAGAGTGAGGTGAGCAATCAAGTGCGTAAAAATAAGTTTCATTCGGTGGTTACCCTTTCGTACAACCGCACAGACGGCCATCGCGATAATATGGGCTTTCAGCAGTATGGCGGTTATGCCAAGTTGGGCTACGATATAAACAGCCATTGGAGCGTGTCGGCAGACGTGAACGTAACGCATTTTGATGCTTCGCAACCTGGGACGGTCAGTGTGCCGCTGGAAGATGCCGACCAAAGTATCACGCGTGGGGTAACGTCTTTGATGGTTGAAAATAACTACCAAAGAACGTCTGGGACGATTAGTGCTTTTTACAATTTTGGGCATCATTACATCAACGATGGCTACACGCCCAACAAAACCGACCCAAAGTTGTATCGATTTGATTCACGCGACTTTATGACAGGTGTATCGGCTTACCAAAGCACCCAGTTTTGGCAGGGCAGTCGTTTGACCATCGGGGCAGATTTTTTTGCTTTTGGTGGTAAAGCACGCAACAAGTTTGTGGAGGGTCCTCGTGATGGACAAAGTGACCAACTGATAGACACAACGGTTTATGAATCAGCAGGTTACATTGATTTTAGGCAACACTTGGGCGAGTTTATAACCCTCAATGCTGGGCTTCGTTACGACTACCATTCGATGGTGGGTTCGGCGTGGATTCCACAAGGTGGGTTGGCAGTTCATTTGCCCCACTCTATCGAGTTAAAAGCCTCTGCCAACAAGGGTTATCGCAACCCAACGCTGAAAGATATGTTCCTTTTTCCACCCCAAAACCCGAACTTAAACCCCGAGAGTCTATGGAACTACGAGGTTTCGGTTTCGCAAAACCTCTTGCAAGGCAAATTATTTTACGCATTGAACGTTTTTTATATTGACGGAAAAAATATTATACTATCTTTGCCTAACCCGAACGGTGCTGGTATGCTTAATCAGAACTCGGGCAAGATAAAAAATTGTGGCATGGAGGCACAAATCAGAGGAAAAATCAATACGGCGTGGACGTTGGAAGGTAATTATAGCTATTTGCACATGAAAAATCCCGTGGTTGCCGCACCCGAACATAAGTTATATGTCGGTGCCGTCTTTACAGAGGGGCGTTGGTCAGTTTCGTCTGGATTGCAATACATCCACGATTTGTACATTTCCACGAATCCCGTCAAAAAAGACCACTTTTTGCTGTGGAACATTCGGGGCAGTATGCAAGTAACGAAATGGTTGAATTTTTGGATGCGTGGCGAGAATTTGCTGGCACAAAAATACGAAATCAACGCGGGTTATCCGATGCCGTTGGCGACTGTTGTAGGTGGAATAAACATACATTTTTGAAATATAAATTATGCTACGAAAAATCAGAATTTCATTGGCTTGTGTGTTTTTTGTACTCATAACGCTTCTATTTTTGGACTTTACGGGTACGTTGCACACTTGGTTCGGTTGGCTCGCAAAGATTCAATTCTTGCCAGCCTTGCTCTCCTTAAACGTAGTAGTTTTACTCGTTTTAGTTGCTCTAACACTCATTTTTGGACGAATTTACTGCTCGGTGATTTGTCCGTTGGGCGTCTTTCAAGACATTGTTTCATGGATAAGTGAGAGGCGAAAAGGGAAAAGACATCGTTTCTTTAGTTCAGCGGAGAAGAAATTTTTGCGTTATTTCTTCTTAGCCCTACTTATTATTGGCATCGTTGTGGGTTCGGGTCCATTGGTTGCCTTGCTTGCTCCTTACAGCACGTATGGTCGCATTGTGCAAAACCTGTTCGCTCCACTGTATAGCTGGGGAAATAACTTTTTTGCCTACCTTGCTGAGCGTACCGATAGTTACGCATTTTACGATAAAACGGTTTGGATTCGCAGTGGCTTGACGTTTGGCATTACGATAGCGAGTTTTGCACTTATTGTGGTGTTGGCGTGGCTAAACGGTCGGACATACTGCAATACGATTTGTCCAGTGGGGACGATGTTGAGTTTTTTGGCTCGTTTTTCGTGGTTCAAGGTGCGTATGGATACAAAAAAATGCACCTCATGTACGTCTTGTTCCAAGAACTGCAAAGCCGCTTGCATCGACATCGGCAACCACACAATTGATTATGCCCGCTGCGTAACCTGTGGCAACTGTATTGATCAGTGCAAATTCGGTGCTTTGAGTTACTCACGCCCGAAAAAACAAGAACCTTCCACTGACGAGTTTGAAGTGAACACTTCTCGCCGTAACTTCCTTTTGGGGACGGCTTTGGTTACTTCCAGCATTGCCCTTGCACAAGATAAAAAGAAGGTTGACGGTGGTTTGGCAGTGATTGAGGACAAAGTGGCACCTCGTCGTGCAACCCCTCTGACACCTCCCGGCTCACAGTCGGCAAAGAACATGGCTCGGCACTGTACGGCTTGCCAACTATGCGTGTCGGTGTGCCCCAATGATGTGTTGCGTCCTTCGTCCAATGTGTTCAAGTTGATGCAACCCACCCTATCCTACGAGCGTGGGTATTGCCGTCCCGAATGCACCAAGTGTAGCGAGGTTTGCCCAACGGGTGCGATACTCAAAATCACTAAGGAAGAAAAATCCTCCACCCAGATTGGTCATGCCGTATGGGTTGGCAAGAACTGTATTCCATTGGTGGACGGCGTGGAGTGTGGCAACTGTGCAAGACACTGCCCAACGGGTGCAATAAGTATGATACATTTGGAGTATCAAAAAGATACCGACCCCTTAGTTCCCTCTGTAAACACGGAGATTTGTATCGGCTGTGGTGCGTGCGAGAACCTGTGTCCTGCCCGTCCATTTAGTGCCATTTATGTTGAAGGACACGAAGTCCACCGTACCGTATAAAACAACAAAACTATGAATCGAAGAGAATTTTTGAAGACAGCAGGTGGTGGTTTAGTAGCCACTTCTGCCCTATTAAGTGCTTGTAACAATAAAAAACAACAAGAAAGCACCCCCATCGATAGCAAAGAGCCTATCGCAGAGGAGATGACCTACCGTATCAACCCCAATACGAACGATAAAGTGTCGTTGTTAGGGTACGGAATGATGCGTTTGCCCGTCGAAGGTGGTGGTTCGGGACGCGAAAACCCTAATGCGGGTATCGACCAAGAGATGGTCAACAAACAAGTGGAGTATGCCATTGAACACGGCGTAAACTATTTTGACACTTCGCCCGCTTACTGCCAAGGTCGCTCGGAGCACGCTACGGGTATTGCGTTAAGTCGCCATCCGCGTTCGTCCTACTTCATTGCCACCAAGTTATCCAACTTCAACCCTGCCACATGGAGTCGCAAAGCCTCGATTGAGATGTTTGAAAACTCCCTCAAAGAGTTGCAAGTCGATTATATTGATTACTTGCTTTTGCACAGTATCGGTGGCGGAACAGATGCGTTGGAAACATTCAACAATCGCTATATCAATAACGGCATTTTGGACTGGTTAGTAGAGCAAAAACGCAAAGGTCGTATTCGTAATTTGGGCTTTTCGTACCACGGCGATGTGAAGATTTTTGATTTGGCACTCCAATGGCACGACGAAGGCAAGTATCACTGGGATTTTGTGCAAATTGAGTTGAATTATTTGGATTGGGAATATGCCAAGGAAATCAATCCACGCAACACCAACGCCGATTATCTCTATGCCGAGTTGGAAAAACGAAGTATTCCAGCCGTTATCATGGAGCCATTGTTGGGTGGTCGGCTTGCCAAGGTGCCCGATTTTATCCGCAACAAGATGAAGGCACGCGAGCCCGAACAGTCGGTGGCAAGTTGGGCGTTTCGCTTTGCAGGCACTCCCAAAGGCGTTTTGACCGTGTTGAGTGGCATGACCTACATCGAGCATTTGCGGGAAAACCTGCACACCTACTCGCCATTGAAGCCGATTAACGAGGAAGAAAATGCCTTTCTGATGCGGATTGCAGACGATATTTACAACCTCAAAAACATCCCCTGCAACGAGTGCAACTACTGTATGCCGTGTCCGTATGGCATTGATATTCCAGCCGTTTTCTCGTTCTATAATAAGTGCATCAACGAGGGTTATCGCCCCAACAACAGCCAGACGGAAGAGTATAAAAAGGCTCGCAGAGCGTTCTTGGTGGGCTATGACAGAGCCGTGCCGAGTTTGCGACAAGCCAATCACTGTATCGGGTGCCGTCAATGCGTCGTACACTGCCCACAAAGGATACAGATTCCGTTGGAAATGCAAATGATTGACAAATATGTTGAACAATTAAAACAAAACACGTTATGAGAAAATTTATTTTATTGACAATCAGTTTTTTAACACTTAATTTTAGTATGGAAGCAAAAACATTAGTGGCGTATTTCTCGGCAACGGGAACGACCAAAGCGGTTGCCGAACAGATAGCACAAGCCACAAACGGCACTTTGTTTGCCATTGAACCCGCTGTGCCCTATACGCAGGCAGACCTCGATTGGCAGGACAAGCAGTCGCGTTCGACCCTCGAGATGCAAGACCCTAACGCTCGCCCCGAGATGAAGAAAGGCAACCTCAAGATGGCGGATTTTGAGGTGGTGTATTTGGGATTTCCGATTTGGTGGTATGTGGCACCACGCATCATCAACACGTTTTTGGAGACGTATGACTGCACGGGCAAGACGATTATTCCGTTTGCGACGTCGGGTGGCAGCACCATTCCGAACTGCACCAATGCGTTGCGTAAAACCTACCCTAATCTCAAATTTGAGGACGGTCGGTTGCTCAATCGCGTTTCGTACAAAGAAATTGAAGAATGGGTGGCTAAGAAATAAGCCATAACCCCACTAACCAAACAGCCGTTGGCAGAAGATACACGTTTTTCTGTCAACGGTATTTTTTTAGGAGAATGCAATAAAACTTTCCTAATCATATTTCAGACCTTATGTTATATACTTCGCAACATCTTCCTCCTTCTCAACACGACTGAAAGAAAACCCTTGATAAAGTAGAGATTGAATAATTATTTGCACTCCTTTTACAGCTTCATAAATATCTTCATCGTCATTGAGTCTTATCCAAAAGGGCCAATAATGTTTTTTATCTTCATGCTCGCAAGAAAGAATACGGTTATTTGCTTTATTGAAATTATTCCAATGCATACCAAAATCATTTTTCATAGTTTTGATTATGGTTTCCCATTGTTTATCAATCGCTGGTGCTGTAAATTTAGAAGATGGCACCTTACAACCATAATAAATACCATAAGCGGGACGATTCTCATCAAATTCTATTAAGACAGCACATTCTATATCTTCTTTTTTTGCAGTTCCATAAAAAAACATGTGGATATTGTTTGGATTAGATTTAGATCGTGCAATTCTATATAAATGTGGTGGGTACGATAAAAACTGTAAAATCTTCAATTTTAACTGATAATGTTGAATTAATGTTTCTTGACTCATAATTTTGTATATTTTTAATTAAACAAAATATCATTTGTGGGAGAGGTTTTTCTTTTCTCCCACAAACGACTTTACTATTTTTATTTATACTCAAATTGAATTGTAGAGGGTGTATAGTATCGTATACTTTGTCCTTCCTTTAAGTAAACCTTTTGTAAAGAAGGCATATTACTACAATCCAATGCTTCTAAATTTGTATTATTGCTCAGGTCTAAACTGGAAATACTATTATTACCGCAAACCAATTCTTTCAATGCAGTACAACTACTTACATCTAAGGAACTCAAATTATTAGATTGACCATGTAATTTTTCTAAATTGTTACAATCGCTCACATTCAACGATGCCAATTGATTGCTATTGCAATCTAATTCTATTAAGCTCTTCTTATTACTCACATCTAAACAAGATATTTGATTATTATTACATCGCAAAAATATCAGTCCAGTATTATTGTGTATATCCAGTGATTTTAACTTATTATGAGAACAATATAGGGAGAATAAATTCTCATTGTGGCTCGTATCAAGTGTTTGTAACTGATTATCTGAACAATCTAATTTTTGCAGATTTATCAACTTAGTTAGATCAAGTGTTGTCAATTCATTATGTTGGCATTCTAAATTTTGCATATTATCGTCCAAATAGAGAGTTTGTAGATAATTATAAGAACAATTTAACGTATGCAAGTGAGCATTTGAAATTACGTTAAGCGTAATTAATTGATTATAAGCACAATTTAACGTATGTAAGTATGTATTTGCTCTTGCATTGATAGTAAACGAATTATTTTTTGTAAAAATTGAAGCATAACTACCATTAGCCGTTTCAATAATTTCCAAAGAAACAATCATTTGGTTAGGAACGCACAATATACCATTGTAACAATTCATGTTACAAAGTTGATTACCACATAAAAAACAATTTTTATTAAAACACATAATTTACAATTTTAAAATTAATATTTTATTTATACTCTATTATCGTTGAAGAAGGTATATCGCCCTCAATGTTTTGTCCTTTTCTTGCATAAATCGTGTACAAGATATTCTGACCAGATTCATTTTTCATAGGATTACAATACAATTTCATATTCAACGCACAAGCACTCACATCCAAATCAGACAATAGATTAGAAGAGCATGCAAAGGTAGACAAAAATGTACAACTGTTCACATACAAATAGGTTAACTTATTGTCATGGCAATACAACCAATTCAATGCCGTACAACTGCTCACATTTAAAAAGGTTAACTGATTGTAATCGCAATTCAATTTCTCCAACGCTATACAACCGCTTACATTCAAAGAAGTCAACTGATTGTAATTGCAATCCAACGTCTTCAACGCCATACAACCGCTTACTTCTAAAGAGGTCAACTTATTGTAACTGCAAGTCAATTTCTCCAACGCTATACAACCGCTTACATTCAAAGAAGTCAACTTACTACTTTTAGGATATTCATAATTTTGACAAGACAACGTCTTCAACACCGTATGATTGCTTACATCCAAAGAAGTTAATTGATTCTCACTACAAACTAACGTTGTCAACGCTGTATTATTGCTCACATCCAACTCTGTCAACTGATTATTTCTGCAACTCAACCATGTCAATACTGTATTCTTGCTCACATCCAAAGAGGTCAAGGAATTATAACTGCAATTCAAAGTATCCAACGCCGTACAACTACTTACATCCAAAGAAATTAATTGATTCTCACTACAAACTAACGTCATCAACGCCGTATGATTGCTCACATCCAACTCCGTCAACTTATTATCTCTGCACTTCAAATCTGTCAATGCTGTATTCTTGCTCACCTCCAAAGAGGTCAAAGAATTATAACTGCAATTCAAAGTATCCAACGCCGTACAACTACTTACATCCAAAGAGGTCAACTGATTAGCGTCGCAACTCAAATAGGTCAACGACGTACAACTGCTTACATCCAAAGAGGTCAAGGAACCGCCAAAGCAACTCAAATATGTCAACGCCGTACAGCCACTCACATTTATCACATTCAAAGAAGAAAAAGCACTATATATTGAATAATAAATATAATAAGAACAATTTAAGTACTCCAATGCCGTGCAACCACTTGCATCCAAAGATTTCAAGTAGCTATTGTTTGCACACGTTATTTTTTTCAACGCTGTACAGCCGCTGGCATTCAAAGAAGTCAACTGACTATTATTTAGAGTCGACGAAGAGGCATTTGAACAATCTAAGTACTCCAACGCTGTACAAGTTCTCACATCCAAAGATTTCAACTTATTGTAATCGCACTTCAAGTTTCTCAACGCCGTATTCTTGCTCACATCCAACGAGGTTAATTGATTGGAAGAACAATCTAAGAACTCTAACGCTGTATTCTTGCTCACATCCAAAGAAGTCAACTGACTCTTAGTGCAAGACAAGTGCTTCAATGCCATATTGTTAGTCACATCCAAATAGGTCAATTTAGAAACTTCTTCGCATATCAAAGTCGTTAAATTTGGAAAATACTCTATACCTTTCAGCGATTGTACATTAGTATTGGATACATCTATTTCGGTTATTAGTTTTCCTTCTCCCAAAAATAATTTACCGTCGTTATTTATATCAAACTGTTTACAATACGTTTTAAATATCTCATCATCCATCACTGAAAAAATATCAAATTTGGATTGTCTTACTGTAACCGTAAACGATGAATCGTCCTTGCTTACCGTGATTTTCCCCTCTCGCTCTGTTTCCTCTTTATCGTTTTGCGTAAAGTTTACCGTCAGCTTCCAGCTGTTACCTTTTCTTCCCGAAGTGGGCGAAACCGTCATCCAATCCACCGAACTTGACGCATTCCAATCATCCACAGTAGAATTGAACATAATAGTCGTACTTCCCGCTACACCATCCACTGTTCTTAATGTCGGGTAATTGGTAAAATACGGCTCCGTGCTTTTCGCTTGAAAAACCTTAATAACAAATGAGGAATCTTCCTTGCTGTCCTTTATTGTGATTGTGCCTTCACGATCGTTGATTCTATCTTCATTTTTACGACAACTAATCGTGTATTCTTGTTCCCGAGCATACGCTTCTCCTGTTCGTTCAGCCGTCAGCCAATCTGCCGAACTTGTGGCATAACAACTATAAGAGCTATTATGATAGAAGTTAAATTTCTGAGAACTGCTTTTATAGCCATAATTCAGCGTAAAATTAACGTCTTCGGGAAACTCAAAAACGGGTGTAGTGTTTTTCCCTTGAATAAATTTTATCGTAAATGAAGAATCGTCCTTGCTGACCGTAACTGTACCTTCACGCTCTGTACGAGAGGAATTGTAATCAAAATAAATCCTCAGTGTTACGTTGCCCTTCTTACCATAAGTAGGACTATTCTTATAAACACTAAGCCAATCCGAATTGCTCCCTGTCTCTCCATCAAACCTCGCCGTCCAACCTTCCACATTGGATTTAAAATGAAACTCATAATAATGAGGATTATAATTATAAGGATTATAAGGTATATGTTTCGTAAACTCAACGTCTGGTTCAAACTCAAAACACGGCACGGAGTTTCTCGCTTGCGTAACTGTAACCGTAAATGACACCCCGTCACTGCTCACCGTGATTGTGCCTTCGCGTGCCGTGCGAGCCTCATTGTGTTCAAAACTAATCGTAAGCGTTTGGTTACCTTTGCCACCGGGTGAAGCCGTAACCTTAAGCCAATCTTGCGAACTTTTCGCCGTCCAATTTGCCACATTGGCTTTGAAGGTAAATGTTTCGGTTCCTGCTGTGTACGGCACGTTTTTAGAAAAGTTCGTGCCTTCCTCAAACTCAAAAAACGCATCGGTGTTCTTTGCCTGCGTAACCCTAAAGAAAAAGGAAGAATCGCCACTGTTTACCGTAATTTTCCCCTCGCGATCGGTTACATCTTCATTTTTAAGCCAGTTAATTGTCAATACTTGGTCCCCTTTTCCACCTTGTGTGGGGGTAACCGTAAGCCAATCCACCGAACTTTTTGCCGTCCAACTCTCTATATTGGATTTGAACGAAAATATCTCTGTTCCCGCTTGATAAACTACTTTTTTGCTAAAACGAACGCCTTGTGCAAACACAAAAAACGGGTCGTTGTTTCTTTGTATAACCTTAATAACAAAAGAAGAATCGCCACTTCTTACGGTAATCTCTCCTTCGCGGTTGACTTTGCTTACATTTTTGTCAAACTCAATTGTTAATTCATGCTTGCCTTTTCCACCTGTCGTAGGGGTAACAGTGAGCCAATCCGCAGAACTTGTTGCCGTCCACTTTGTCGCATTACATTGGAAGGAAAACATCTCAAAGCCAATTCTCCAATTCACGTTTCTGGTAAAACTAACGCCTTCTTCAAAGATGAAAACAGGTTCATACAATTTCTGTATAACCTTAATGACAAATGAAGAATCGCCACTGCTTACCGTGATTTTTCCCTCGCGATTGACTTTGCCTTCGTTTTTGGTAAAAGCAAAGGTTAAAATTTGGTCGCCTTTTTCGCCCTCTGCGGGAGAAACCATGAGCCAATCCACCGAACTTTTCGCTGTCCAATTTTCCACATTGGCTTTGAAAGCAAAGGTCTCTTCGCCAGTTGAGTGAGGAACCGTTTTTTCAAAACTAACACCTTTGGCAAACTCAAATGCTACAAACGGTTTTGCTGCTTGCTTAACGGAAATATAAAACGAAATTTCGTCTGCTTTAATCTGGATTTTGCCTGTTCGTTCTTCCATTTTGTCGTTTTCCCTATAAGTAATTTTGATATTACTATTTAGACCCGACCTCGGCGAAATACTCAACCAATCCGAAGCGGAATTGTCTATGGTTGTGTACCATTTGTCAGACGATTTGAAATTCAACGTGATACTACCTTCTGTTGCAACCGCATCGTAGGTTAACGTGGTTTCGTTGGTAATTTTGGTACCATTTACTGAAAACTCTTGCGATTTTTCTTTTTCTTCACAACTGATTGCGAACACAACTATCGCACAAATCAAAAAAACACTAAACTTTTTCATCACATTATATATTTAAAAATTCATATTGCCATACTTTTCATTTTTACACATAAAAAAAACGTGAACTTTCTTGCTTCATTTGATGATTTGAGGTCTTCGACTTACCTTATTAACTCAAATTTACGCACGGAAAACTCACGCTGGCAACGTGAGCGAACATAAAACCGTCCTTGAGTTAATAATGATTTTGAAATTGTCGAAGTTTCAAACCATCAAGTTTTGGCTTATAACGCTTTATTTAATATGTCTGTGCACCGTCTTACGATGCGTTTTTATATCACTATTTCATCACAATCTCTACAATTTTACCACAAAATTACAACAATGAATTTATTTTTGTAAAAAACATTTTGCACTACAACTATCTCCATTTCACTTATACAAGAAGCGTTTGATGGAGTTCTTGGGCGTTTTTTCGAAGGGTTCTTTCTTCACTTCAATCTGGCTCACTTGACTGTAGCCGGGCAGTAACTTATTGAGTTTGAGCAAGTTATCTTTCATCAGATGCATGATTTCCTCCCACGAAAAGGCACTGCTCGTTTGCTCATCGGGGAACACCAAACCCACCAATTTACCTTCTCGCTCCACGATAATCGACTCCTCCACACCCTCTTGTTTGTTGAGTTTATGCTCAATTTCCTCTGGGTAGATATTTTGCCCCGAAGCCCCTAAAATCATGGTTTTGTTGCGTCCTTTGATGTAGATATTGTTGCGTTTGTCCAAGTATCCCAAGTCGCCCGTCCGCATCCAACCATCTTCGGTAAAAGTGGCTTGGGTGGCTTGCTCGTTCTTGTAGTAGCCCATCATCACGTTTTCGCCTCGCACCAGAATCTCGCCGATGCCTTCCTCGTTGGGCTCGTCAATCTTCACCTCCATATTCAGCACCGGTGCCCCGACACTGCGTGCCTTGAAGTGCTTGGGATGATTGCCCCCAATCAACGGGCCACACTCGGTCATTCCGTAGCCAATCGAGAGCGGGAAACGAATATCCATCAGGCATTTTTCCACGTCCGCACTCATCGCCGCACCCCCACAAAGGAAATACTTGATGTTGCCCCCAAACGCCTTCTTGAGTGCCACACGCACGTGATTGCGGATAATATCACTAATCCCTGGCACTTTCCAGAAAAACTTCAACACTTTTTTGCTCAACAGCGGGTCAAGATTTTTCTTGTGAATCTTCTCAATGACCAACGGCACGGTTACCACCGCATAGGGTTGCACCTCTTTGAGGGCATTTAGTAAGATGGTCGGCGTGGGTGACTTGGTCAAGAAATAGATGCGAACACCCGAACAAAGCGGATAGAGGAACTCGCACACTTGCCCGAACATGTGTGCCAAAGGCAGCATAGAAACCAATTTAGAACCTACTTTGGCAGGCAATAAGTGCATACCAATCTCCACATTGTTACTCAGCGAACGACCATTAAGCATAACGCCTTTGGGAGAGCCTGTACTGCCGCTTGTGTAGTTGATGAGCGACAGAATATCGGGGTCGGCATCGTAGTGCACGTCTGCTGGTTGCATTCCGTTGGGGAATTTTTTGTTAAATTCTGCCTCTATTTCGGCTTCAATAGGGGCTTTGTCGGTATTTTTGAGGTATGAAAAGTCAATCAACGAAATAATCGTTTGAAGCATCGACAAGTCCTTTTTCTGCAAATCTCGCCACACATACGCTCCCACAAAGAGCATCTTCGAATCCGAATGCACCAACAAATTCGTGATGTCATCAGCCGTAAAATCCTGCAAAATACTCACCACCACGCCTCCGTAGGTCTGAATTGCCAAATAAGCCACTGCCCAGTTGGTGCAGTTTCGCCCACAAATCGCAATTTTATCGCCTTTTTGCAGTCCCAACAACCGAAAAAGAATGTGCAACCGCTCAATTTGCTCTGCCAACTCGCCGTAAGTGTACTGCTG
>JBGUYG010000004.1:0-11917 GCA_045118535.1 Paludibacteraceae bacterium | reverse complement strand
CAAATGTCTGTTTTCTCGCTACCATAGCGTACATTACCAGAAGGAGAGAACAATTTGTCGGTTGCACCTTGAATAGAAGCGTAACCGTGAGCACCTTCTTCGAGGCGTTTGAGGTTCACGTCAATAACACGACCGTCACCCGTACGACCTTTACCCACACCTGAGTTATCGCAGATTTGGATTCTGTTGATGAGCGAAGCCTTGATTTGTGTGAGCATCAAACGAGTATCACCACTGATAGCAACGTTATCCAAACGGAGTTGGTAAGCATCAAATTGTGCACTACCAGCGATTGTTTCCTTACCGAGAAAATCGGTAAATCCAGCCATCATCACGTCTGGGAACATTTCCAAAATGTCCAACAAGGTTTCTTCGCCATTGAGTTCCAATTTGGAAACATGGATAACAGTACGGTCAGCCCTAATTTCAATAGGGTTTTCATTGTCAGCTCTAACTATCAAAGTTGCTGCCATTAAAAATAAGAAAAATAAACTAAGTTGCTTTTTCATAATAAGTTAATTTAAATGTTTTGCACGAAGGTACATAAAAAAATGTAATTTCCACATAAAAAAAATAAAATAATTAAAAAAAAATGCAATATGCACATAAAAAAATGTGTAGGTAAAAAAAAAATACTATCTTCGCAAAAACGACTTGTATGCAAAAATTATCATTAACATCTCAGATTTTCATGGCTTTGATTTTAGCGGTTTTCGCTGGTCTGGCTCTGCAACACTTTCCTGACTTTGTTAGTGATTATATCAAACCGTGGGGAACCATCTTTCTCAATTTGCTAAAATTTATTGTGGTGCCGTTGGTGCTCTTTTCGATTATGTCGGCGATATTTTCTATCAATGATGTGACCAAGATTGGCAAATTGGGTTTGCGTGCCGTGCTGTATTTTATGTGTACAACGATTGTTGCAACCGCTGTGGCATTGGTTGTAGCGAGGATGTGCAAAGGACTTTTGCCACCGATTGAGATTGATATTACCGAATTGGATTCTTACGAGGTGTACAATATTACATTGATTGACCAAATCGTGAATTTCTTCCCTGCTAATATCCTCATGCCGATTATGAAGATGACGATGATGCAAGTGATTGTGATTGCGTTGTTTTTTGGGATTGCGATTATTTCGGTGGGCAAGGAAGGCGAGCCTGCAAAGAACCTCGTTGCGTGTTTGAATGATGTGATGATGAAGATTTTGGAATATATCATGGCGGTTTCGCCGTTTGGTGTGTTCTGTTTGCTCACGCCCGTTGTGGTGGTGAATGGTCCGAATATATTGGGTTCGTATGCGGCACTGATTCTATTGAGTTACGGTGTGTTTTTGTTGCATATAATTATTGTGTACACGCCCCTTGTTGCGATTTTAGGGAAGACGAATCCGTTTACTTTTTTGAAGCAGATGACGCCCGCGATGATGTTCGCTTTTTCGTCGGATTCGTCGGTGGCAACGATTCCATACACGATGGAAGGGGCTCGGAGCTTAGGCGTGCGGAAGGATATTGCGGAGTTTGTTGTGCCGTTGGGTGCAACGATAAACATGGACGGCGTGGCGATTTATTTGTCGGTTGCAGCGGTGTTCTTTACCAATTGTTTGGGCATTGATTTGACTATCAATCAATATATTGCGATTGCGATTTCTGCGACTATAGCTTCGATTGGAACGCCGGGTGTGCCGGGTGGTGCGTTAGCGTTGATGGCGATGGTATTTGCTTCGGCGGGTATCCCTGTGGAGTGTGTGGCAGTGGCAGCAGGCATCGATCGGTTGGTGGATATGGGACGGACGGTGATGTCGATAATGGGCGATGCATCGTGTGCGGTAGTGATGGAAAAAACGACAGGTTATATTTTTGATAAATGATACGGTTAGCACAAACATCTGATTTACAATCTATTATGCAAGTGATAGATGCTGCACGAACCATCATGCGTTCCAACGGCAACTTCAGCCAATGGGCAGATGGTTATCCTTCGGAAGCGGCTATCTTGGCAGATATAGAGAAAAAGGGTGGGTATGTGTTAGAGACGGAGGCAGGCATTGGAGCTTACTTCGCTTTGTTGCCAAGCCCCGAACCTTCGTACAGCCAGATTTACGAAGGGCAGTGGTTGGACGACACCTTACCTTATCATGTGGTGCATCGGATTGCGAGCTACCCGCACGTGCGAGGGGTCTTTGGGAGTATGCTGGCGTTTTGTTTTTCGGAGGATAAGAACATCCGCATCGATACCCACCGCGACAACACGATTATGCAACATAACCTGCTGAAGCATGGTTTTACGTATTGTGGAATCGTCCATTTGGTTACGGGAGGCGAACGCATGGCGTATCAAAAAATAATGGAGGCATAAAGCTGACATATATAATATTGTAACAAAAAAAAAGATAAGATAAATACTAACTAAAATTAAAAATGCGTATGAAAAAATTATCTCTTACATCTCAAATTTTCATTGCACTGTTATTGGCTATCGGTGCAGGTCTCGCATTGCAAAATTTTCCAGATTTTGTCAATGGTTACATTAAGCCTTGGGGTACTATTTTCTTGAACTTATTGAAGTTTATTGTTGTACCATTGGTTATATTTTCAATCATGTCGGCGATTTTCTCCATGAATGATATAACCAAGATTGGTAAATTGGGTGGTCGTGCTTTGCTGTACTTCATGTGTACGACGATTATCGCTACGGTTTTGGGTTTGCTTTTGCCCACTTTGATCAAGAGTGGTTTGCCCAAGATTGAGATCGATATTGCTTCGTTGGCAGGACGTGATGTGCATCATTTTACGTTGATTGACCAAATCGTGAACTTCTTCCCATCGAACATCGTGCAACCGATTGCGAACATGACGATGATGCAAGTGATTGTGATTGCGTTGTTCTTCGCTATCGCTATTGTGCACATTGGTGAGAAAGGTGAGGAAGCAAAGAAACTCGTTTTGTGCTTGGATCAAGTAACCCAACGCGTTTTGTGGTACATCATGGCTATCTCTCCATTTGGTGTGTTCTGTTTGCTAACGCCCGTTGTAGTGGTGAATGGTCCTACGGTATTAGGTTCGTATGCTGCCTTGATTGGTTTGGATTACGGTGTATTCATTTGCCATATCTTGTTGGTTTACTTGCCAGCTTTGATTTTGTTGGGCAAGATGAATCCTATCAAGTTCTTCAAGAACATCGGTCAAGCAATGTTGTTTGCTTATTCGTCTGACTCGTCTGTAGCAACGATTCCTTACACGATTGCAGGTGTTGAGAAATTGGGTGTTCGTAAAGATATTTCTGAGTTCGTTATTCCATTGGGAGCAACGGTTAACATGGACGGTGTGGCAATTTACTTGTGCGTTTCGGCTGTGTTCTTTGCAAACTGCTTGGGTATCGACTTGACGATGAACGATTACTTTGCATTGGCATTCTCGGCAACGATTGCTTCGATTGGTACGCCGGGTATCCCTGGTGGTTCGTTGGCATTGATGGCAATGGTATTTGCTTCGGCAGGTATCCCCGTTGAGTGCGTGGCTATCGCAGCAGGTATCGACCGTTTGGTAGATATGGCTCGTACGGTGATGTCTATCACGGGTGACGCTTCGTGTGCTGTAGTAATGGAAACGACAACAGGACATATCTTCGACAAGAAATAAAATAAAAAAACGTTATTCATTCAAAAGGAGAGGGTGAAGGGATTTCACTCTCTTTTTTTTGGCTCGGGAGGGAAGCCCTCCACCAAACAATACCAACCTGCCAAGGCGGCAAGATTTCACCTTTCATTTTTCAATTTAATAGAAAGCCCGCTAGGCAAGTGGCTTGCCACCCGATAATACCAACCTATCTTTTTTTAGAAAAAGCCCGCCAGAGGCAGCCGCTCATCTCGGAAGCACCCCTTTTTTGCCACCACAAGACCCACTCCGAGGCAATCCCAAAAAGCGAAGCCACGCCAGCCACGAGGAGGGAAAGAAAATCCCACGCCTTCGGCGTAAAGGTGCCCCCACGGCGTGAAACGCCGTAAAAGGCAAGTGGCTCGGGCGAGTAGCTCGCCACCCAACAAAGCCTTCCACCAAAAAAATCGTAGGCGAAACGCCCGTGTCCCCGATTAAGCAACCCAAGAAGACCAAGCCAAACACAGCACGGCGTGAAACGCCGTAAAGAACGCGCGCTCGCCGCAAAGCGGCGTAAAAATTTTACCAACCAATATGCTGGCATACCTTTTCACTTTTTCCCTTTCACCTTTCAATTTAGCCTCCCCGCCATATTTTGCCTTCGAACTTTTAAAGTCGATTCAAAACCTCTTCAAAATCTGTGGTACGTATATAGGTTTTCGTTTTTTTGTCAATCGCTATTTCGCGTAATAAACCTAATTTAGTAAGCTGTTGCAGGTCTGCACGGGCAGTATGAGCGGTAACGTTGAAGCGTGTGGCGGCCTCTTTGACGTGCATATCTAAATGACTATTTTCATAAAACATTCGGAGTAAATTTACTTGGCGATGATTAACACCTTCTATATGTCGAAATCTTTCTATAGCGTTCCGTTTGTTGTCCTGCTCTGTCAACCATTGCTTTAATTGCTTGTAGGCTTTCTGCATTACATTGAGATTATAATGGATAAAATAAGACATATCATTCTTATCCTGCTCCGTGTAGATATATGCCTTCTCGTAGCTTGCTTTGTTCTTGTATATAACCCGCGAAATAGACAGATATTCCGTCAACCAATACCCTTTTTTGAGCATATACCAATAAAAAAGCGAGCGTGCCGTACGACCATTGCCATCCACAAAAGGATGGATATACGCTAACATAAAGTGAATAATAATCGCCTTAATAATCGGATGAATAAAGTTCTCCGTCGAATCATCATTAGCAAAACTGCACAAGTCCTCCAACATAGGTCCTACTTGTGCAAACGTAGGGGGAGTATGTACCACCGTGCCTGTGATTGAGTTTTGCACCACTACATCATCCGATGTACGCAAAGTACCTTCCAGCTGTGCGTCATCTAAGGTCCCCTTGGATATATAACTATGAATAATTTTTATGTTGGGGAGACTAAACTCTTCGTCTTTATGCTCTGATATATAACGAATGGTCTCATAGTTATTCAGAATCATTTGCTGATCCTTGTTGCGTGGAGTCTGCTGTTTGCGAAGCATTTCCTTAGCCACTTTACGGGTTGTGTTGGCACCTTCCATCTGACTCGAAGCAATCGCTTCTTCCATGATAGAACTCACAAGGTACATCTGTTTATCTTGTTCTGGAATGATAGATGGTGCATTAAGCATGCCACCACAAAGCATATCGAATTGATTTAGCAGGGATTGCATGCTATCGGTTGTTGTGTACGAAAAACTATGTTTCCCGAACTGCAATGTCCGCATGTTGGCTTGTCGCATCAACTGAATCGATGCCCAAAAGACGGCTGGTTCAACCTCTTGTGGACGATAATACTTCGCTTTATCCCAATAGAGATAATCTTTATTGATGCGTCTTACAAGAGTTTGAAACTCGGGATTCATCAACAGACTAAATGCTTTCTGCCCGATAGTCTCTGCGTCTGCTTGCAAACAAGATGGTGCTGGTTCTACTAACATAATCGCTATTTTTTGGCAAAGATACTATTTTTTTTGATATAATAGAGCAAAATAAGGAATTTTTTATAAAATTTCCTCATTTTTTCTTATTTTAAAGATGGGCTTGGGGTGAATTTCACCTTTCATTTTTCAATTTAGGAGAAGCCCGCCAGAAGCAGCCCGCATCTCGGAAGCCACCCCGGCGAGAGGCTCGCCACCCAACAAAGCGAAGCCAACAAAGCGAAGCCAAAAAAGCGAAGCCAACCCAGCCACGATGAGGGAAAGAAAATCCCACGCCTTCGGCGTAAAGGTGCCCCCACGGCGTGAAACGCCGTAAAGAAGGCGCACTCGCCGTCAAACGGCGAAAAGGCGAGAGGCTCGCCACCCAACAAAGCGAAGCCAAGAAAACGAAGCAATCCTCCCCACGGCGTGAAACACCGTAAAAGGCAAGTCGCTCGGGCGAGAGGCTCGCCACCCGATAAACCAACCACCAAACAAAACCAACCGACACAAAACCAACCAAGCCCACCAAGCAAAACCAAGCGAGGAGAAAAGATTTCAATTTTCAGTTTTCAGTTTTCAATTAAAAGACACACGCCCCCTGACCCCCTCTAACTTAGCGGGGGACTGCGTCAACTACCAAGCGAATACTCCTCCTCTATGTTAGAGGAGGTGTCCAAGGGACGGAGGAGTAGGGAAGGTGAAAGGGGAGAGGGGTTAATTGGTGAATCGGTGAACTGGTGAACTGGTGAATTGTGAGAGGTGAAAGATAAGCCACGGAAACCTTTCAGTTTTCCATTTTCAATTTTCCATCGGGAACGTAAGCATCTTTGCTTGCGACTCTGGCAAGCATTTTTTTCACTCCTCCTTAATCCTCCTCTAAAATAGAGGAGGAGACGCTACGCAAAGGCACCCTCAAAGATATGAAGGATAGGAATCCTTCACTACTATACCGCAACCAAGATGGTTGCGTCCCTGGCAGATTTCAATTTTCAACTTTCAATTTTCCATTTAAAAAGAAGCCACCCCGAAAACGAGATGGCTCCATAAATAACGCTTCAAAAAATACTAGTCATCTAAGTTTTTGATAAGACGTACAGCATGACCCTCGTATTCCCACCCCCCCGTTGGACTTGGTGTACAAAAAAGTTTGTTTTGCGGTACATTGAAATATAGCACCCAGTGTGAAAAAAAGTTTTCTCTCATATAGGCGTCAAGACTTTTATTAAAATCCTTAAGTTCGCGTGTAGCCTCTTTAGTCCAATAGTATGAGTTTACCCCGAATTGTACTTTCTTCTCTTTTCGCCAATAAACGCATGGTATGAACACGCATCCTGCTTGCTCCAAGGCGTTCCATGTAGAAGCATTAATATTCGTTAGTATAGATGGGGAGCGTTGGTCGTAACTTGCAAGGTAGGTTTTTTGGGGATCATCAAATGGAATAGGAGTGATACCTGCTTTTTCAAAACTGAAATAATCGGGATAAAAAATAACCCCCGAAACGGTATCCCGAGACCCATTGCCGTATCTCAAGAAAACAAATGAGTACATGCCATGATCCTCAAACCTCCTTTCTACCACCAAATGCCTTATTTCAAAATAACCTGGCGTACGCCACGTATCCTTCTCATGTTTGGTTGTTCCTTCATAAATCTCCTTGTCACCCCATTCGCGCCAAATATAACTATCCTTCTTTGAACTTTGATAGGGTTCGTATGAATCTCGACCAAAGAGGTCTATCCAACCACTGTAGGTTTTTGAGATATTTTCGTTATCTCGTAAGCATCTATGATATTGTGTTGGTGCAAATCGCCACGTGTCTGTAGAGGCTTGATACTGCAAGTTACCTGGGGCGAATGTTACTCGTGTGTCTGCCGACACTGAGAATCCAGGTATTCTTAGATGCAAATGGTAGTAAATACTATCGCAGTCTTTATTCACTTGACTACGTAATGTATCGTAGAAGTCCATCTTATCTTGTGTCATCTGACAGGGTTTTGTTTTATGGGGTAATTTCCATTGGAAGGTGCTATTTAATTGTGCGATAGTCGTATCGTGTTTCCATTCGGTATACATGGCTCTTAGGTTCAGGTGGTAGGCAATACTGTCGCATCCTCCCAACTCGCTTTTTATAGTATCGTAGAAGTCTTTTTGTGTTTCGCTTGCTGGTATGCTAACGTCTTCACTCTCGTTTCCTTTTACCCATGTGAAGGTTCTTCCATCGCTTTCGCACAGAACGACTGCGGTGTCTTTGGTTTCTAACTGCCACAGTTTCTTCCTCAAATCCAAATGGCTGATGATACTATCGCATCCACCGATGGTGCTTCGTAGGGTGTCGTAGAAGTCTTTTTGTGATGCGTTGAGGGTGAGACGGAAGGTGTGGGTTTTGTATCCCATGTCCCATGTGAAGTTGGTTCCCTCGCATAGCATAACGACTGTGTCTTGTTTTTTGAGTGCCCATGTGATTCGGTTGAGGGTGAGTCGTTTGATGATACTGTCGCATCCTCCTAATGTGCTTCGCAAGGTGTCCTCAAAGTATCCCGTCATGTCTTCCTTCGGTAAGACGAAGGTGCGTTTTTTGTATCCCATGTCCCATGTGAAGTCTGTTTCGTTGGCACAGAGTGTTACGGTGCTGTCTTCTGTTTCTGTTTCCCAGGTACGTTTGCGTAGGTCGAGGTGTGATATGATGCTGTCGCAGCCGATGTTGGTGCGTAGTGTATCGTAGAAGTGCTCTTGTGTGTTGTTGCCAGTGAGTGATACGTTGCGTGTTTTGTATCCCAAGTCCCACGTGAAGCTGTTTCCTTCGCATGGCATGGCGATGGTGTCTCTGTATTCAATTTTGATAGCATCGCATGGGTCGTAGAGGTCTTGGACGAGTCGCACTTGGTAGTTTCCGTAGCGGTTATCGGTTAAGGGGCCTGTTTTTCCGCCGCCTCCAGGTTCAAAGTTTTGATAATATGCTTTTGCTGCGTCTGCTGCTGTAGCAGTCCAGTAGCGTGTCCAAATTCCCATTCCTGCTTCGGAAACGGTTCGTTCATTTTGAGCGTTCACATACATAGCTCGTTGGCATGGCAAGAACACAACGCCTGCTGCCTCGAGTTCATCCCATTGTCCGCGCGTGATAGGGGTTATGGGTCGTGCTCCAAAGGGTATGTTGGCTATACCCGACTCGGCGAAACTGAAGTCGTCTGGGAAGATGAGGATACCTGTGACGGTATCTTGTGCGTTGGTGCCGTATTGCAAGCGTACGTTGGTGAAGGGGCTATCGTTACCTGATACAAAACGCTTGGTGAGGATATAGTCCCACTCTTCGGCGGTAAGTGTACGCCAGATGCCTTTGTGGTACATGGTTCGTTTGCCGAGTTCGATGACGTGGTTGTTGTCATCAAAGGTGGCAGCACTGTATTCGCGGATGAAGTTGGCATATCCCCAGTCGAAGTAACGGTTCATGCCGGACTGTTTGTCGAAGTTATTGTTGAAGACACCTTCGCTCTTTTCGCCACCGTAGGAGGGTCCGAAGCCGTAGGTGTTGTAGGGGTTATTCAAGTTGGACTGGTTGCAGTTGTACGGGTACACGAATGCGGCTCCTTTGTCGTTCACTTGGTGTCCTTGTGTACTCGTTCCCCACGGGAAGAGGTCGATCCAGCCTCTGTAGGTTTTCGAAGCCAGCAGGTTATTACACGGCACGTTTTTAATCTCTTTGAAACCCGATGGGGTAGTGGGGTCGGTGGTCGTATTATCGATACTATCGTAAAAGACGGTGGTCGCATTGCCAGCCATGCCTGAGGCTTGTAATCCTTCGGGAGCATAGCGGCTCTTTCCGTGTGCTACGCGGTCGAACTGTCTTAGTGCGAATCGCCATTCGTCTCGTGCGGGGCAGTACTGCAAGTTTCCCGAAGAGAAAATCACTCTTGCTCCGGTTGAGTTGATGGTGAAGGGAAACACGACTGGTGTATCGACCATGAACTTCACAGCCGACTCGTAGTAACGGTTGCAGCCTTCGATTACGCCTAAATCTTCAGGATTTTCTTCGGGCAACTTAAAGTTTCCCACATACTGTGTTTGGTAGAACGTGTGTTCTTGCGAGCCTTCTTCGTAGAAGTCTAAATCTATTATTTCTAACGTTACTTCCACTCCTTCTCTTTTCCATCGCATCTTGTTAGGTATGTCTTTTGCATTCCATATCAAAAAGTCTCCTATTTTGAATGCGGTTGTGGTTGTGTTATTGATTTTATACGTGGTTATTTTACCTTTTACGAGTAATTCTTTAACGTTTTCTTTATTTGTGATTTTCGTTTTAATTTCGTCCACTGTGTACACGGTTTGTGCGGCGTACATAGCCATAGTGAAACTTGCCAAAAACACTAAACAAAATAGTACATTTTTTTTCATTTTCTTTTTTATTTTTTAGGCACACGGTTGTTGGTTAGAACTTCCATGCTTTGCCTTATGTTACAATACTTAATTTGTTGATTTATAATAATTAAATCATTTTCAACGTGTGATAAACGCACATTTTCCTGCAAATATACACAAAAAAAAGTAAATAAAAAAAACGAATGATGTTTAGTTTTCTTTATTGGAACACTTTTGGCAAAAATTTTGAACTGGTGAAGCAGGGAAGGGGAGAGGTGAGAGGTGAAAAATCAGCCACGAAAACCTTTCAATTTTCAGTTTTCAATTTTCAATTTAGTTAAGCCCGCCAGAAGCCGCCCACATCTCGGAAACCACGCCAATTTGAAAGGTGAAAGGTGAGAGATGAGAGGTCTATCGGTTAATCGGTGAACTATACATTAGAATCGCCAAAACTTTCAATTTTCACTTTTCAATTTTCATTTCCAAAAAAACAGCCACCCCTTTGTGTTGAGGTGGCCGAGATATATTCCAAAAGTCCCGCAGGAGGTTATAAGTCTTGCACAAGACGCACAGACATCGCCTTATAGCGAACATCATTCTGTGCAGGGGAAAGAGTTCCAACAGATAGACCGAAGCGTACATAACGTGCCCTTGATGCATCACCTGCCGTAGATGACCAATAGTAATTATAGATACCAAAGTTATCTGCAGCAAAACTCGGTACCCCTTCCACTATGTCACGGAAGTAGCAACCTGGCAAGAACGCCACACCCACTTCTTGCAAAGCAGCAAACGTAGCAATATCAATTTTTGTTACTCCATAGTTGGCACCGAAAGGCATGATAGGTACACTGGCTTCCGCAAAATTAAAGTCATCGGGATAAATCAACACACCCGAAACGGTGTCTGCCTCATTATCCGTATATTGCAAACGAACGTAGGTAAAGGCACTATCATTACCACCAACAGTACGAGTTGTCAACAAATAAATCCATTCTGCATTCGTCAAGGTTCTCCAAACGCCAGGACGGTACATCGTACTATCTTTAGCGTGAACCGTTCCATTCTCGCCATGCGTACAATTGTTGAATTGGCGGATAACATTCAAATAACCCCAATCGAAAAAGCGGTTGGTACCCGAAGCCGTATCGATATTGTTGCTCAACGCACCAGGACCATGACCCGCATCAAAAGAGGGACCATAACCGTAGGTGTTATAGGTGTTACCTAAATCCGTTGCATTGAGGTCATAAGGATGAAAGAAGATAGCCAACGAGTCTTTAACTTTCCGACCGTGACCGCTCGTTGCCCAAGGGAACAAATCAATCCAACCATCGTAGCTCTTCGATACCAATAAATTGTTGCAAGGAACGCCTTTAATCTCTTTGAAACCCGATGCGGTCGTATTATCTTTTGTCGAATAATCAATACTATCGTAGAAGACGGTCGTAACATTGTCATTAACACCAAATTCCTGCGAACTACCCGATGTCCCAGCGTCTGTATATAATTTAGACACTAAGGTATAGGAGTTATCCGTACTTCCTGCTGTCAAACTAACAATGGTAACGTCATACGTTCCTATGCCTGTAATTTCCATATTGTCGGCTCTATTCAATGTGATAGACGAACCTGTGGGAACATTGCTTACACTAAACTGGGTTGTTGATGATGATGTCACTGTTATCTTCATAACTAACCCTGCAACATCCTCTCCATTTTTCAATTTGCTTATTATTTCTTCTGGAGAATAAATGGTTGCTTGTGCACCTCCAAATGCATAAATACTCTTTCCATTACCCACACGGTCAAACTGCCGCACCGCAAAACGCCACTCATCGCGAGCAGGGCAGTACTGCAAATTACCTGGTGAGAAAATCACTTTGCCACCATCAGCATTGATGGAAAACGGATGCCTTTCGGGCGACTGCACCAACACCTTCAACGAAGCCATATAATGGCGATCACACGGACTTCCCGCTGTATCTGCTGGCACA
>JBGUYG010000003.1:0-14311 GCA_045118535.1 Paludibacteraceae bacterium | reverse complement strand
TGCCGTTCACGATTTTTTCATTTTTAGGAACGATTATTTACGTTTTTACGTTTGAAATTTTGCCCATTTATTTCTTGTGGCGATACATTCCCGAGGTGTATTTTATTTGATATTTAGCGTGGTATATTTTTTGCCACAAAGTTCAAAAATACAACTTGGTTGCAAAAAAATTAGCGTATGTTCGTGCGTTTTATGATGAAGCATAAGTTTTGGATAGTATTGTTTGGACTTTTTACACTGACGTTGTCAGCAGAAGAGGCGAATTTGCAAGGATTACTGAATCGCATCACCCAACAGACCTTTTCGGCAGATTTTGCTATGGCTATTTCCGAAAAAGTGAACGAACCAATGGTTTATACGGGCAAAATGCAGATAAAAGGCGAAAAATTCACCGTCTTTTTCAATCATTTGCAAGTCGCTTTTGACGGCAAGACACTCTATTGGCTGGATAAAAAAGCCAACGAACTGACCCTCTCCTACCCCACACCAACGGAATTATACGAAGCCAACCCATTCAGTTACGCCCAACAAATGAAAAGTAAGTGCAACGAAACCATCACTGCCGACAAACATGTTACCACCATCACCCTCATTCCAAAAGAAAAAGAGAGCGACGTGAGTAAATGTATTTTGAAACTCAACCATACGAATTGGTTGCTGCAATCGGTGGAAATCAAAGAACGAAGTGGCAAGACGACTCTGCTCACATTTCGCAACACAAAATATAGTTCGGAAAACACTACGTTTAGTATTAACCAAGGCGATGCCTACTTAAATGATTTGAGATAATGGAAAAAGCAAAATGTGTTATTATCGGTTCGGGACCTGCGGGTTACACAGCCGCAATATACGTTGCAAGAGCCAATTTGCAACCCGTTTTATATCAAGGTCCGCAACCCGGTGGGCAGTTGATGATTACGCCTACGATTGAGAACTACCCAGGTTTTACGGATGGAATTGACCCGTTTTCGCTCCTCAATGCGATGTGCGAACAGGCAAAAAAATACGGAGCAGACATTCGTGAAGGCATTGTAAAAGAGGTTAAATTCGAAAAGAATAACAATCTCATCACCATTGATGATGGTTCGCAAATCACGGCACAATGCGTTATTATCGCAACGGGTGCGAGTGCAAAATTTTTAGGCTTGCCTTCCGAAAAGGCGTTCATGGGCAAAGGTGTGAGTGCGTGTGCTACGTGCGATGGCTTTTTCTTCCGTGGCAAGACGGTGGCGGTCGTTGGTGGCGGAGACACGGCGTGTGAAGAGGCGTTGTACTTGGCAAATCTCTGTCCAAAAGTGTATATGATTGTGCGGAAACCGTTTTTGCGTGCCTCGCAAATCCTTCAAGACAGGGTGAAAAACAACCCGAACATCACGATTCTCTTCGAACACGTAACGCAAGAAATTGTCGGAAATGAGAAAGTGGAAGGCGTTAAACTGCTTTATCAAAACGAGAAAATGGTGGATTTACCCATCGACGGTCTGTTTATCGCCATCGGACACCACCCCAATACGCAAATGTTTGCCTCGCAACTGCCATTAGATGCCGAAGGGTATTTTATCAAAGAGAAATTGGACAAAGCTAATGGTGTTTTTGTGGCAGGTGATTGTTCCGAACCGCACTACAAACAAGCGGTGATTGCCGCAGGTGAAGGGTGCAAAAGTGCATTAGACGCAATTGAATTTTTAAAACAAATATAATCATGAAAAGAATTTTTTATTTGATGCTCATAGCATTAGTTAGTGGTACCATGAGCATTGGGGCTAAATCCTCAAAAGAGAGTGTTAAATTTTATGTGTATTTACATTGTGAAGACTGTGTAAATAAAATTATGAAGAACGTGGCTTATGAAAAGGGCGTGAAGGACATCGTGTGCTCCATTGAGAATCAAACGGTAGTCGTTACGTACGACACGAACAAGACCGATGTTGCCACCTTGCAAGCAGCGTTTAAGAAAATCAACAAGCCTGCTTCCTTGACGCCTCCTAACAATGTAGCAGCACCTCACGACCATGACCATCATCACCACGATGGGCATAAACATGAGCATGAACACGAACATGCAACAAAATCTTAATATAAACAACTAAATTTTATAATCTATGAAAAAAATTTTTGTATTACCCATTAGTATTATGTTAGCATTTACTTCTTGTTGTCAAAAGAATGCGACTTGTCAAACAGCGAACGAACAAGCCATCCTTGATGCTATTCAAACCCGCGTAAGCGTGCGTCAATTCACAGGCGAAGAAGTTTCGGAAGAGCAAATCCAAACGCTCTTGAAATGTGCTTTTTCGGCTCCTACGGCTGTAAATAAGCAACCTTGGGACATCTTGGTGATTACCGACAAAGAAATCATCAAACAAATCGGCGAAAAATTCCCTAATTCGCGTTGCCAAAATAACCCCAGCGTTGTTTTCTGCTTGTGTGGCAATATGGAAAAGGCGTTGGAAGGCGAAGCACGTGAGTATTGGATTCAAGATGTTTCGGCTGCGATGGAAAACTTGCTTCTTGCTGCCCACGGCATGGGCTTAGGTGCTGTGTGGGTTGGTATTCACCCGATTTCGGAACGCGTTCAGGCACATAGAGAATTGCTTGGATTGCCTTCTAATGTTGTTCCATTAGGCTTGGCTGTGGTTGGGCATCCAAACGAGCAACCCGAAGTGAAAAACAAGTTCAAAGAAGAAAACATCCACTACAATAAGTGGTAAAAAGATTTCTTAAAAAATTGGAAGTGAGTTCGGGATTATCTCGGACTCATTTTTTTTGCTTAATTCCCAAGCAAGAGCAGGTTTATAAAAAATCAGCAACCGTTACCACGACCATTGCTGAAACTCTTTAAAAATCAACACGTTACGTTGCTTTACCGCACAAGCACAATATAACTTCTATAACGTATATTGGCTTTGTCTTTTGGCACCAAATAAATCAAATACGCACTTTGAATCGGAGGCAAACTAACCCGCGTAGCACCGTGTTTGTCGCTATATGCTGCAAAATCACCGAAACGAATCAACTTACCAGGCATATCATAAACCCAATAACTGCCGTCCAAATTACTTTGGATTTGAATCTCTGGATTCTCAGGCGTAACCATAGTCGGATGCACGTAAATATGGGGTTCATTCAGCAAATTCTTATCTTCCACCGAAACCACCTTAACAGGGCAAGTGAAAGTAGCATGACCGTCGTCTGAACGCGTCAACAAAACTTGATATTTGGATTCCAAAGCCAATTTTGCAGGCACGTAATAAATGTCTTTTACGGCACCATAAATCGGCTTTTCATTTTCATACCACTGATAAGCACTAAACTCATAACCGCCATTGTAACCCGAATTTAACACCGCCAAAACGTCATTCCAATGCTGGCCAACAATCTTACTCGGGTAGAAAATATGCAACGAATCGGTAAAATTATGCTGCACGCCACACGTATCTGTAATGTTTAGCAGAACTTCGTAACTCCAAGGACGAATATATGGCTCTATTTGCGGGATATTGACAGGAAGAAGCACATAGGTATCAAAGATGTTGTCGGGTTCAAATTGCCCTTCGATGTTGACGAATCCGTCCGCAAGTGCCCTCGCATCTAATTGCACCGAATACGTATTAGGTTGGCCTGCAACGTACTGGAACCTGTAATTAAAACTGACGCTATCGGCACAAACATCTTTGGGCGGAACCAATTCCAATTTTGTCAGTGGCACACAGGTGTGGCAATCCTTCGCTATGATATTCAAGGTATAAATGACGCTGTCGCAACCGCTGTAATGCTTGAATGGAACCGCTTGGCTGTTGGTGTAATCGCCTTCCACAAGTATGCTCTGTGGCTTTTTCGCGTCAGTCGTGTACCAATTGTAGCGTTCGCCAAGGCAAACCCTCACGTTCGTAGACTTGGTCTTCGTTTCCAAACGGGTCAAGTGTAAGATGCAATAGATACTATCTTTGCCATTTTTCTTCCTAGGAATAGTGTAGCGATAAGTGCCTTTTTCGGTGGTTTGGGTGATATCTTTGAGTTTCTGCCCTTCGCGTTTCCATTCGTAGGCGTTTTTGTTGCAAATCGTGTCGTAAAATGGCTCGTCATAGGGTTCGATGGACGTAACCGTCAGTTGCAAAATCGAGATGATACTATCGCAACCGTACATGCTCCGCACCGTGTCGCGATGGGTGCCTTGCGTGTCTTTGTATAGCGTTTTGTCATCGGTTATCTTCCACTCATACGTTTCGCCACGCTCTATTGTAGCGGAAATCGGACGCACGTCTGCGACTATGTCCGAGAAAATCAAATGCAAGTTCATAATCGCACTATCGCAACCCTGCATATCCTGCAAGGTCTCCTTGTGGTCGCCAGCAGTCGCAAGTTCGCGAGTAAGGTTTTTCTTTTTGTCATACGTCCACGTATAAGGACCGCTACCGCAAATCGCCACCGTATCGAAATCTGGCGTTGGGTCGGCATCCGATTGTTTCAAGTGCAACTTCACTATCACACTATCGCAACCCTGCATATCCTTCAAGGTCTCTTCGTAGTCGCCAAAGGCATCAAGGTCACGAGTCAGGTTCTTCTTTTTATCGTAAGTCCACGTGTAAGGGAACTGACAAACTGAGAGGGTCTCAGTTTCGGTGGTTGGCTCGGCATCCGATTGTTTCAAGTGCAACTTCACAATCACACTATCGCAGCCTTTCATATCCTTCAAGGTCTCTTCATAGTCGCCAAAGGCATCAAGGTCGCGAGTAAGGTTCTTCTTTTTGTCGTAGGTCCACGTATAAGGGAACTGACAAACAGAAAGGGTCTCAGTTTCAGTGGTTGGGTCGGCATCCGATTGTTTCAGATGCAACTTCACAATCACACTATCGCAACCCTGCATATCCTGCAAGGTCTCTTCGTAGTCGCCAAAGGCATCAAGGTCACGAGTAAGGTTCTTCTTTTTGTCGTAAGTCCATGTGTAGGGGAACTGACAAACAGAAAGGGTCTCAGTTTCAGTGGTTGGCTCGGCATCCGATTGTTCCAAGTGCAACTTCACTAACACACTATCACAACCCTCCATATCCTCCAATAACTCCTCGTAGTCGCCAAAGGCATCAAGGTCGCGAGTAAGGTTTCGACCTTTGTCGTAAGTCCACTTGTAAGGGAACTGACAAACAGAGAGGGTCTCATTTTCGGTTATTAGTGGGGTGAGTTTCAAGTGTAACTTTATAATCACACTATCGCAACCCTGCCTATCCTTCAAGGTCTCCTCGTAGTCGCCAAAATCATCAAGGTCGCGAGTAAGGTTGTTCTCTTCGTCGTAAGTCCACGTGTAAGGAATGTAGCAGGTTGTAATCGTATCGTATTCGGTAGTGGATTCGGAAAGTTTCAAATGCAACTTCAAAATCACACTGTCGCAACCTTGCATATCCTGCACGGTCTCATCGTAGTCACCAACAGCCTCAAGTTTGCGAGTAAGGTTTCGCTTTTTGTCATAAGTCCACGTATAAGGTAACTGACAAGTCGTAATCGTATCGTATTCGGGAGTCGGTGGCGTATGCTCAACGACCAACTTCAAATGCGTGATGATGCTATCGCAACCCACGATGAGCGTGTCGTAATACGCCTTCTCTTTTTCGGTTTGCGTGATGGGCTTCGTCCTGCCGTCATCTAAAACCCACGTATAATCGTTGCCACAACGGAGTGTGTCGTTTTTATCTTTGATAATTTTTAGGGCATCCACATCTCGCACAAGACGAACGGGCAAACCTACATCTATATAGTGGTCAAAAGTATGTCCTACCTCTATGCAATAGGCTTGCTTTAAGCCTTCTCCAATTAGTGTAGATGACCAATAATGCAAATGTGCATTTATATCTTCATGTGGATAGGTACTATGTTGTCTGTGGCAAGCACTGGGTAAGAAAGCACATCCTGCTTGCTCTAAAGCAGTCCAAGTAGCATTATCAATAACAGTTGGTGTTTCTATTATACCTTTCGGAATGGATGAAACGCCTGCTTTCGAAAAACTAAAATCATCTGGATAAATGACTACTCCCCAAAGAGATTGATTCTTGTCTTTATCTATTTGCAAAACAACCCACGAAAAATTCCCCGTAATGCCTTTATCTTCATCGCCTAATAGATATGACCACTCCTCTATGGTCAACGTACGCCATGTGCCAGAAGGGTACGTTATATTGCCTTCGTTAATAGGATTATCTCCCCATTCATGCCAAGTCCTATCTTCAAGAGGCAGGTCAAAATTTTTACACGGGTCGTTACCTGTTCCCCAGTCAAATATATCTATCCAACCACCATATTCTTTTGTTCCTAATAGATTATTACAAGGTACTTGAATGTCAGCACTATCCCAATAAACAGTTGTACTAAAGCCATTTGTCTTACCATTCCCGCACCTATCGTATTGTCGTTCGGCAAAACGCCATTCGTTGCGAGCGGGACAATACTGCAAGTTACCTGGAGCAATCAGCACTTTCTTGTCTGAACCGATTGAGAAATAATGTTGAGCACAAGGAGGCACATCTACAAACGTCAAATCCAAAATGGAAATGATACTATCGCAACCCTCAACGCTCCGCACCGTATCGCGATAAATGCCCTCGACGTCCTTGTATAGCGTTTTGTCATCCGTTATTTTCCACTCGTATTTTTCGCCTTGTTTAATGATTCCAGAGGTTTTACGCTCATCTGCCTCCAAAGGATCGATGACCAATTTCAACTGCCTAATGATACTATCGCAACCCACGATGAGCGTATCGTAATGCATCTCTTCGTTCTCGGTTTGCGTGATGGGCTTCGTCCTGCCATCGTCTAACTTCCACGTATATTTGTTACCACAATGTATCGTATCCGTGGTGTCTTTTCGGATGGTATTTAACTTCAACACCAACTTCAAATGCGAAATCACACTATCCCCGTCACAAACATTCCGCACCGTATCGTAATAATCGCCTTCGGTATCGAACGTAAAGGTTTTATCATTCACTTTCCACACATAGTCGCTACCACCACAAAACAGCGTATCTATGCTATCGCGGACAATCGGTTTGATAACCGAATCAATCAATTCCAAATGGGCAATCACACTATCCCAACCACACATATTCCGCACGGTATCGTAATAATGACCTGCTTTATGAAAGACTAAAGTCTTATTATTTACTTCCCAAACATACGTGCCACAAGTATCGTTTTTAGCATCCTTGATAAGTCGTACAGGCAAGCCATTATATCGGTAAGTATTTTTTATAGTGATATTACGATCCATGTATTCAAATCGCACCGATTTTGCATATTCAGCTGATCCATAAGCGGATTTGTCTGCAGATGAAGACCAATAGTATCCATATTTACCATAATCGTATGTTTCATGGTCAAGTTTTCCATTGAAGAAAGAACGGTAGCGTGCTGCAGGAATGAAAACACACCCTACCTTCTCCAACTTCTGCCATTCTTCAGCTTCAATTTCCGTTAAATCAGTATTACCCACAGGGATATTATCTATACCTGCCTTCTCAAACGTAAAGTCATTCGGATAGAGGATGGTACCCGTTACCGTATCCGTCGAGTTATCACCGTATTTTATGCGAGCAAACGAATAGCCTGCCGCATCATTAACCTTACGTTTTGTTAGCAAGTACTCCCACTCTGCACTTGTTGGGGTACGCCACGTGCCTGCTGGATGGATTTCGCCATGGTCGTGGATTTCATTGAGGTACCCCCAGTCGTAAGAGCGATTGTCTTCCGAATTGACATCCATATCATACTTCCCATTAGGTCCATAAGCTAACTTGTTAGTACTTATCAGCCACGGATAGGAGCGACTTACATCCGTTCCTTTGCCACTTGTTCCCCAACCAAACATATCAATCCAACCACCGTAGGTTTGTGAAATCAGCAAGTTATTACACGGCACGATATACTCTAAACTATCCCAAAAGACAGTCGTCAGTCCGTACTCTGCGGTTTGTTTGTAACCACTAGGCACAACGGCTTGCATACCATTGGCACAACGGTCAAACTGACGTTCCGCAAACCGCCATTCGTCTTTTTTGGGACAATACTGCAAGTTACCTGGTGCAATAAAAATTTTATCCCCTTTCGTATTGACGCTAAATTCGTGTTGCAGATGTTTTACAGTAAGCTGTATGGTATCTTGTTTGTCAATTCGTTTTACCTCCAAATCTCGCACCAGTCGCACAGGATTTCCTCCATGGCGGAACGTAGAAGAAATACTTTGATAGCCTTCAAAACCAAAGTTTACTTCCTTCATGTAGTTTGCATTAAATGCCGTGGCTGAATGATAAGTAACTACTATTCCATACAAATCTTCTTGTAGCATTGAAACAGCATTGGTTGTGGCACTGTACACACCACGCATACCCGCACCTGGCAAAAAGATAACACCAGCCTTTTCCAGTGTAGCCCACGTGTCAGCATCAATCTCTGTCAGTGCATACCGAGCCCCAAAAGGAATAGCCGCAACACTTACCTTAGAGAAGCTGAAATCGTCTGGGTAAATGAGTGTTCCCGTAACAGTATCCGTAGGGTGTGAGCCGTATTTGATACGCACAAAACTGAAGGCATTATCATTGTTATCCACGATACGCGTATTGAGCAAATAAGCCCACTCATCAGCCGTCAAAGTACGCCACGTGCCAGGCTTATAGGCTGTGTCTTTCTCGTGGATTATGTTCGCATACCCCCAATCAAAATAACGGTTTGTGCCCGAATTGGTATCGATATTGTTCGACAAAGCCCCCTGTCCCCAAACGCCTGCAGAACCATCGTTATTCGGGTCGTAGGAAGGACCATAACCGTACTTATTGTAAGTTTCATTTACTACATCTTCAATGGCATCATATGGGGCAAAATGACAAGCATACTTATCGTCTACTTTTTGTCCATGCCCGCTCGTTCCCCACGGGAATAAATCAATCCACCCCCCATAGGTTTTGGACGTAAAGGCATTACTACAAGGCACTCGGTAGCCAGCACTATCCCAATAGACCGTTCCTAACCCCCATCCTACCTTCTCAAACTGCTCACTACCACTTGGCATAGCGGCTTGCCAACCATTAGCAACACGGTCAAACTGCCGTTCCGCAAACCGCCAAGTATCTGTGGAGGCTTGATACTGCAAGTTACCAGACGAAATAAAGACCTGACCACCGTTGGCGTTGATAGTGAACGGATGAGGAGCACACGGCTCGTATTCTGCCTTATCTTTCACGAGCAAAGTCAAGCGTGACACAATGCTATCGCAACCCGTGATTTTGCTCCGCACAGTGTCATAATAGTGTTTTTCGTCTTCGGTTTGCGTGATGGGAATTTTTCGATCATCGTCTAACTCCCACTCGTAAGACTCGCCTCTGTATATCGTATCGATTTTATTCTTTCGGATTACGGGTTCACTGTCAACATCCTTTACCAGACGTACCGACATGCCATAATTGCGAGTGGTATTAGCAGGCCGAATAGCAAATATGTTATAAAAGTTAAAATACCCTTGCATATAATCTGCTTCATACCATTCTTCACCTATATTAGCAGACCAATAGCCAAAATTCTGGTTTATATATCTGAAGTCTGAATCACCGATTCGATACCCAGCTGCTGGCAAGAAAATACAACCTGCTGCATCCAATTTCTGCCACGTATCGTTATCTATCTTGGTAGAAAGGTTGTTGCCGATAGTAATACGTTCAACACCTGCGTTTGAAAAACTAAAATCTTCGGGATACAAAAGCAAGCCATTTGAGGTGCCAGAACTATAATCAATGGTAACCCAAGAATAACCTAATCCTCCATCTACCCTACGCGTATAGAATAAGTATTCCCATTCGTCCATTGTCAATGTACGCCATGTGCCTTTGGGGTCGGTCGTGTTGCCGTTTTGGATGTCGTTATAATAACCCCAGTCGTAGTTGCGATTGTCGCCCGAATTGACATCAAAATTACCTTCCTCAGGGCCATAATAATTAACAGCATTAGACGAAAGCCATGGATTACTACTATTATAGCCACTCGTTCCCCAACCAAATAAATCTATCCAACCGTCATACGTCTCGGAAATATGGCTATTGTCCGTGCCAATGATGTCGTATTGGTTGGGAGCAAAACGCCATGTATTGGTAGAGGCTTTATACTGCAAGTTACCCGACGAAAACGCAACCTGCTTGCCATTTTCGTTGATGGTAAACAAGTGTTTTACGCAAGCCTCTTCTGGTTGCGATTCATTGTTTACAACCAACTTCAAATGCAGATGAATAATCACGCTGTCGCAACCTTTCATATCCTGCACGGTCTCCTCGGAGTCACCGACATCCTCAAGTTCGCGAGTAAGGCTTCGCTTTTTATCGTAAGTCCACTTGTAAGGAAGGTCGCACGCATAGATAGTATCGAATTCATCAGTCGGGGTTGGGGGTAGAGTAGCAAACGTCAAATGCAGATGAAGAATTACGCTATCATAGCCGTGCATATCCAGCAAATACTGCTGATAGTCGTCAAATGCATCCAACTCACGGCTCAGTCCTTTGTCGATGTTATAATGCCACGTATAAGGGAGTTGGCATATATAGATTGTATCATATTTGTGCTCTGGTGGTGTATAAGTGCTTTCCCATATCAAATGCAAGGTGGAGATGACGCTGTCGCAACCTTGACTTGTACGCAATGTATCGAAATAATCACCTGGAGCATCTATCTTATACGTTTGATGCTCCAACTCCCACGTGTACGAGGTGTTTTCCCACACTTTTTTGGTGATTTCATTGCCTTGAGGAGTCAAAGGCTTCAGCACCAACTTCAACTTAGAAATAAACTCGTCACATTCGGTTTTAAGCGTATCGGTGTACTCTTTTTCATCAACGGTTTGTGTGATTTCGCGGAGCGTATATCCTAAATCCCAGATATACGTATTGCCACAACGGAGCGTATCAATTGTTTCGGAACCTACTCTCGAACCGCTTTCTCCCCCTGCAAAATCACGAACAAGGCGGACGTAATGTTTTACCTTTGACTCAGCTACAAATGCTGTCATAGTACTTGATATGTATCCGTAGTCAGGATATAATTTCATAGCTTTTGCATCAATACTCGCAGGGGTTATTACAATTGTAGACGACCAATAAGCTCCACACTGATCTATCCAAAAATAGTTACCGCAATTCCCTTTCCCCGTAGGCAAGAAAACACATCCTTCCTTCTCTAATGCCTCCCAAGTAGCAGCACTAATTTCTATTGAGCTATAGCTAAATAGTTCTCCCTCGTGTAAACCAACGGCAATAGGAGTAACTCCTGCTTTTGCAAAAGAGAAATCATCGGGATAAATGATACGTCCCCAAAGCCTCTCGGCAGATTCGTCGCCATACTTCAAACAAACTTCCGAAAAGCCATAATCACCGTTTACTCTACGATCTACTATCAAATAATTCCATTCATCTGCTGTTAAAGTACGCCATGTATTAGCAGGGTCATCGCCGATGACATTCTGCCCCCAATCGCTCCAAAAATTCTGCCCGATGGATGAATATGGCGAATGTGCATCATTCAACCCACTGGTTCCAAAGCAAAAATGATCAACCCAACCGCCATACGTGGAGGAAGCAAGCTCATTATTACACGGGGTCAATGTACCATCATCATCCCAAAAAACAGTCGTAGCAGCCGTGCCGTTATCTGTCTTCTCGCCATCTATTCTCCCGTTACCACAACGGTCAAACTGCCGTTCAGCAAATCGCCAAACTCCTGGAGCGGGAACAGCACAATACTGCAAATTACCTGGCGAAATCAACACTTGATCGCCATCTGTGTTAATGGAGAACGAATGTGCATCCGACGCACAAGGATCAACAATCCTTATCCCTAGAACGGCATAAATGCTATCCAAACCACATTGATTCTTCAAAGTATCATAATAATTGCCTGGTGTGCTGTAAGTTTGATTGTTTATTCGCCACGTAAATGTTTCTCCCTTAAGCATTCTTACAATAGTATCGTGATTTATCGGTGGTTGCAGTTTCAAATGCAAACGGTTATTTTCGCAATCATCATCGCTCGCAAAATAATCGCCAGGTGCATCAAAAGTCAACGTCTTACCGTTTATCGCCCACGTATATGTTCCTCTACAATGGATGGTGCCGTAAAATTCATTGATATGATCGGTACTGGCGGTAACGATCAATTGTCTATTCGTCATTTTACATTGTCCCTGCGTCTTCCATGGCTCGGGAAGTGAAAGAGAGGCACTATTTTCAATTATGTCAAAATATATTTCTTTTCCATTGAGCAACGCTTGCTTTGCCTCCTCTGGCGATGTCGGATTAGATAGTTCTAACGTTTCATTTGAATTTGTCGCATTTCTCTCTATATACGCTTCTATATCGCCAAAATCTTTCTCAAGCACACGAGGACATAAAGAGAAGTTATCAATACTACCCTCTTTTTTCCCTAAATACACTGTATGGAATGAAAATTCCGCATCTACACAGCCAAAAAACAAATCATCTATACCGAAATCATTGCCTAAGGCACGCGTACTCGTATCTATTAATGAAAGTAGGATATTCGTTTTATTCCCTTTGTTTCGCCAAATGACCGAAAAACGCTCCCAATCGCAGTTTTTTCTATCTATATCTATCGAATTTCCCAATGGGTCGTCATCAATATACCATTGTAGCGAGCCGGGGCCGACACCCGTCCAATCCTGTGTGTACACGCTGAATGCCCAGTATTGCGAAGGACATTGTGCTATACCCTCAATGCTCTGACGCCAAGCCACCCTGTTCGGCTTACTCTTATCGCTATTACCGTTCGCCTGAAAATACAATCCCCTGCCATTGCCCTTAGTATGGTCGCGTTTACAGTTATTCGTACGCATCTTATATTTATCTACCCGCGAATGAACCGTGTAGTCGCCTTCGTAAACGTAGGTATCATCGGTTTCTTTCTTGTAATCGGATTCAAAACCCTGGTCGCCCAACTCAAAGTCAGGATTGTTAATGTAGTTTTTATTTTTGGTGTTTGCCTTAAATGACACAAACACAACAAAAATTGAGTCATAATCAGGCATTCCATCAGGTATCTTGAAGGTTACGGAGCCGATGTAACCTTCGCCATCGGAGGTGCATTCTGTAACGTAAGTGGCACGATTGGACGCGGTTGGGTTGGCAAACTGCCACGTCCCATTATGATACATTAAAACTTTGGTCTCAACAATATCCTCACCAGACTTGGCAGAGGGCTTCTTGACGGCATTGTACACCGTGAACTTGGATTCGTCTATCCATGTGCAATAGATTTGGTTATCCCAACTCGTGGAGGGGCTCACTTGACTTTTGTACTGCTCAGGCTTCCCCGTAGGCAAATCAAAATCATCATCTGCTGCACACAAAATATGATTAACAGATAAGAAAAGAATTAAACCTACTATCCATCTATGGGACCTCACAAAAAACACTTATGCAAAAAATTTTGTAAAATTACAGAAAAATATGTTCTTATGCAAAAAAATTATACCTTCGTAGGTCATTAAAAATAAATTAAAACACGATAAATTATGAACAAACACAAACACACATCTTTTTCCTCTAAAATCGGGCTCATCATGGCTGCAGCAGGCAGTGCTGTGGGATTAGGTAACATCTGGAAATTCCCGTATATGGCGGGGCAAAACGGTGGCGGTGCCTTCCTTATCGTCTATCTGATATGTGTTTTGGCGTTTGGGTTACCGATTGTGATGACCGAGTTTTCCATTGGCAAACGCTCGGGGCAACGAGTCTATGGTGCTTTCCGTGAATTGATTGGCAATAATCGATGGCAATGGCTGAGTTGGCTCTGTATGTTCACCGCATTTATCCTTATGGGATTCTATTTTATGGTTACGGGGTGGTGTTTTAGTTACTTGGCAGAAGCCATTACGAATAGTTTTGTTGGAATGGATACGGAAACCCTGACAGCACACTGTGGGAGCGTATTTTCCAACACGCCACGGATGATTTTATTTAGTCTTCTTCCTATTGTAATCACAGCAAGCGTGCTATGGTTTGATGTGAATAAAGGAATTGAGCGGTTATGCAAGATATTGATGCCCTTGCTGCTATTTATGATGTTGCTAATGGTAGGACGTGTGCTGACGCTCGAAGGGAGTGAGGCTGGCTTGAAGTTTTTCTTCCAAACTGATTTTTCAAAGATTACGCCACAGGTGGTTTTGATGGCAATGGGACAATGCTTTTTTAGCCTTTCTATCGGTATGGGTACCTTGATAACGTACGGTGCTTATATGCCCAAACAACAAGATGTAACCACCACGTCTATACAA
>JBGUYG010000002.1:0-36037 GCA_045118535.1 Paludibacteraceae bacterium | reverse complement strand
AGTCGGCAAGCCAGCCAAACAAAGCCGACCCAATGCCACCTAACCCGAACGACAAGCCGTAAAACGCCCCCGAAATCATACCCACATTACCTGGCAGAAGCTCTGTGGCATACACCAGAATAGCCGACATCGCCGATGACATCACCATCCCCACCAGCATAACCAACACAATCGTCCACGTCAAATTACAGTACGGAAGCAACAAAGCAAAGGGCGAAGGACCGAGAATACTGACCCAAATGACATATTTCCGCCCATACATATCGCCGAGTTTACCTCCAATGAGCAAGCCCATCGCAGTCGAAACCAAGAAGCCAAACAGCACATATTGCGAGGCAGTAACCGACAATCCGAACTTGTCAATCATGTAAAAAGTGATGTAATTTTGCATGTTAGCCGTGTAGAAATCCTTGGAAAACATCAGCACCAACAGCACCACAACAGCCACGATGATTTGGCGTTTCGGCAAGTAACTTGTGTTCTCCATATCAAACTTCGATTTACCACGCCCATACAACTCAATCTGCTGCTTATACCAACTGCCAATCCTCGCCAACAGCCAAATGGCCACAGCGACCAACAGTCCAAACCAACTGATACTTTTTTGTCCGTGCGGAACCACTACCAGAGCGACTGCCAAAGGCCCTAACGCTCGCCCCACATTCCCTCCAATTTGGAAAATGGATTGTGCCATACCTTTCGCCCCACCAGACGCCATACGTGCCACTTTTGACGATTCGGGATGAAGCACCGACGAACCCATTCCCACAAACGCCACCGAGACTAAGACGGCCACAAAACTATCTGCCCAAGCCAACAACAGTAAGCCTGTCAGCGTGAAGCACATGCCCACCACCAAGCCGTACGGACGCGGATGTTTATCAGAAAAATAACCCACAAGCGGTTGAAGCAAGGATGAAGTGAGTTGGTTGGTTAGCGTGATGGCACCAATCTGCATAAAACTCAACCCCAGCGACTCCTTAATCATCGGGTAAATTGACGGAATCACCGACTGAAACATATCGTTCAGCAGATGCCCGATGCACACCATCAGTAGCACCGACATAGTGGCTTTATTTTTCAACTCGTTCATCGTATCGTCTTGTTTGACAATGAGTTAGCGTTTCGAAGGCAAAAGTACGAAAAATAATTTGATATGCAAGATTTTTGAAGTTATTTTGAGTGCCGACAAGTTGCCGAAAAATGCTAAATCACTTATTAAAGAGTATAAATTTTCTCGCAAAGAAATTCCAAAAGAAGACAATTGCAGTAGAAATGAGTTTGGATATCATATAATGGAGTTTAACTAAATCTGTCCCTGCGTACATAATTAGTTCATTCAGTCCTAATCCTACCACACCAATAAAGGCAAAGAGCAAAAATTCTTGCCAAATTTGCATTTTTTCGCTATGCTGAAACACCCAGCGAATACTAATCAGATAGTTGACTATCAAGCCCAAGATAAACGCTATTGCTGCTGACCATAAATAGGGCACACCCGCATATTGTGTTAAGCAAAATAATGTTCCATAATCCACAATAAACGCCATCCCACCAACAAATCCATAGCGAAATAATTGCAACAAGCCATTATTGGTAGGTGCGACAAAAAGCGTATGAAACCAGTTATCTTTCATTCTTTCAATTCTTGTTCTGCACGTTTTCTATCAAAATAAAACATATATTGGTGCGTATTATCGTATTATAGCTTGCGGAAAATAACCTGTAGCCAGTGAACTGGCATAGATATAATAACAGAAATTATCACCATTTAAATCAACCTTCGGATTAAATGTTTTTGCCGCAAGAATTCTCCATATAATAGCCAAAACAACACAACAAATGCCGATTATTTTTTTATTTGCTTTCATGATACTCAGTTTCTGTATTTACATTCCAAATATTTTCTTTATTTTCTATTTGAACATTTTTGATATTGTTAACCGTTTCAAACGCCGTCATCATAGAGTGATCCATGTTGTTGTAGCGGTGTTGTCCATTGCGTCCCAAGCAGAACAGATTAGGTATTGTATTCAAGAATTGGCGGACAATATCCAGCTGATAGTAACTGCCATAATATGCTGGATACGCCTTTTGTATTTTCACATGACATGCATCTAATACATCTTGTTTGTCAATAATATCAATCTTTGCCAATTCGTCTTTTGCCATCTCAATGAAATCTTCAGCCGACATATTCCATAGTTCATCACCCTCTGTACAGAAATACTCCAAACCAATCCACATTGTATGTTCGTAATCTTTCACTAAATATGGTGACCAATTATTAAATATCTGCAAACGTCCAATTTTTACATCGCGTTCTTGTATGTATATCCATGTATCTGGAACTCGTTCGGCATAAGTACGTAATTTGGTTTCGTTCTTTATTTTCATCTTATCTACAAGCAATCCTACCGTAATAAAATCCCTATACGGCAACTCTGTAGCGACTTTGTTCACGTCTTTTGGAACGTCAATTCCTTTAATTGCAGGAATTAGGTCTTTTATCGGCATTGTGGATAGAAAATAATCACATGCAACTTCTTCTGACTTGCCATCTTTGGTTAAGGTAACGCTCACTACTTTGCCATTTTCTACTTTCACGCCCGTTATAGTCGTTTGCATATAAATCTCACCACCCTTTTGTTGTATTTCTTGTGCCACAATTTCCCACAGTTGACCAGGACCATATTTAGGATAAATAAATTGCTCTATAAGTGAGGTTTCAACTTCTGCGTTCTCTTTTTTGCCAAAGTTTTTTTGCCACATATCTTTCAGCACGGCAATAATTGACAATCCTTTTACTCTTTGACTACCCCAATCGGCACCAAGTTTAGAGGGATGAACACCCCACACTTTGGTGGTATAATCCTCAAAAAACATCTCATACAGCGGTTTTCCAAAACGATTGATATAAAAATTCTCAAGTGATGTCTCTGGCAATTTGTGTACACATGCCCACAAGTATCCTAATCCAGCCCGTAACATACGCATAAAACCCATATTCAAAAATGTTTCTTTTTTCATAGAAATCGGGTAATCGAAGAATTTCCGCAAGAAAAAAATTCTACTTACTCGCCTACGAAGAAGCATTGTCCTGTCTTCTTTTTCAGGGTCTGGTCCTTGTTTTGCAAACTCTTTTTCTGTCTCGTTTAATAATATGTCATCTTTGGACGGCTTTGCCTGCATAGGCATTATTTGTTGCCACCAATCCATAACTTGTTCGTTCTTTGAGAAAAATCTATGTCCTCCAATATCCATACGGTTACCGTGATATTGAACGGTCTGAGATATACCTCCGATAGCATTTGTTTTCTCGCATACGATAGGTTTTATGTCTGTCTGCTTCAGCAATTCATAGGCTGCCGTCAAACCAGCAGGTCCCGCACCCGCAATGAGAGCTACTTTTTGTATAGGGTTATTTGTCATCATAATTTAATTTGACCTTACATTTTTGAGCAAAATTACATAATTTTTTTGATTTCTGCAATTATATACCCCTTGTCGATAACCAGATGACTTTTTATGCCTATTTCTCTTTGATACTTAATAACTTGATAAAGTTATCTTAATGCCAAAAATAATTATGTAAAATTCATATTTTTTGTATTTTTGCGAAAATTTAGACTATGTTATTTTGTTATTTGAAGATACGGCTTTCAATACAGAAAGAGGAGATGGTAATAAGTTTTTCATATTAACATAATTAAATTTATGCTACACAATACACAACAAGAAAGATTGTTTTATCCAGATTTTTTAAGAGTTATTGCGATTTTTGAAGTTATTTTACTTCATTTAATTGCTAGTAATTTCGGAAGTTTAAATCCAACTTCTTACGAATGGCAAGTTTTAAATTTTTATGACGGATTATCTCGTTGGCCTGTCCCTATTTTTATTATGGTTAGTGGAATGTTTTTGTTAGATTTTAGGCGTTATAGTGAAAATGTGACTGAAAATTTCCACCGAATTGCAAAGAAAAATATTCTCAGGATGGTTATTGCTTTAGTTTTTTGGAGTACTTTCTATCTTTATTTTGAGATGTTTTTATCTGGTCAATTTGCTCCCAGCCCGATAAAATTAGGTTCTTTTTTATTCCGAAACATAAAATATCATCTTTGGTTTTTGTATCTCATCATCGGACTGTATATTATGACACCATTTTTGCAACTTTTAGTGAAAAATTTAAGTAAAAAAGATTTTGAACTTTTGCTCATCATTTTGGCTATTTCTAGCTGTGGTTACGATTTAATAAATGTGTGTTTGGACTTTTTTGTAAATAGGACGCTGTTTATACGCTCCGAAGTCCCAGAACTTGGTGGTTATGTAATCTATAGCAGGATATTACTTTGCGCATTTTGAAATTTCAAAGAAAACGAGGATTATATTTTATATTTTGGCTATCGTGTCGTTCCTTTTTTCTATTTGTTCCAATTCCGCCTTTGCCATCATTTCAGGAAAAGCAAAAGAATTTATTTTTCAATGCAAACTGTTAAATGTGATGTTTCCTGCATTTGGTGTTTTTATTTTCGTTAAAAACTCATTTGCAAATTTAAAAGATAATAGCAGATTTAAAAATATCATAACCAAACTTTCAGGTTTATCTTTTGGAATTTATCTTATACATGTTGCCGTCCTAGATGTGATCGTTAAAAAGCTTCAAATAACAACGCTCTGTTTTAATCCCATCATCTCGGTTCCACTCTTAAACATTGCTATTTTTGTAATTTCAACGATTTTAGCTTGGATCATCTCAAAAATTCCTATTTTACGGAAAGTGATTTAATTTTTAGGATGTTTTTGAAGCATTGGAGACAACTTTATCTCCTCATCGCATTCATAATATCCTTAATATCTCGCTTGTTTTCGCGTTCTTTGATGGCTTGACGCTTGTCGTACTGATGCTTACCCGTACACAGGGCAATTTCCAACTTCGCAAGCCCTTTTTCGTTGATGAAAAGCCGCAACGGGATAATCGTTTTGCCCGTTTGTTCCACATTACGAGCGAGTTTATTGAGTTCTTTTTTGGTGAGCAACAACTTGCGGTCGCGTTTTTGTTCGTGGTTGTAATAACTGCCAAAGCGGTACAGAGCAATGTTCATCCCTTTGACCCACAACTCGCCCCCTTGAAACGTGCAATACGTGTCCACCAAACTCACTTTGCTATCGCGAATAGATTTGATTTCTGTGCCAAATAGTTGTAAACCAGCAATATACCTATCCAAGATGGTATAGTCAAAAAAGGCACGTCTGTTTTTTATATTTACATTGCTGGCTTTCATAAACAAAAATAGAGCAGTGAACGCTTTATCCACTGCCCTATACCATAGATTTTACTTCTTTATTCCGTCACGAATCAAGAGTGCATCCACCGTCGGTTCGCCACCTTTGAATTTCTTGTAGAGGTTCATTGCTTTGTCCGAGCCACCTTTTTCAAGGATATTGGTGCGGAAAGCGTCAGCGGTCTTCTTGTCAAAAATCGTCTTGCTTTTCTTCGCTGCTTTTTGGAACACCGCAAAAGCGTCTGCCTCTAACACTTCCGACCACTTATAACTATAATAGCCTGCTGCATAGCCACCCGAGAAGATGTGGTTGAACGAAGCCTCCATTTGCGTCCCTAACACGGTTGGGAAGACTTGCACCTGTTGCATAGCATCGTTACCAAATTTCAGCACAGCCTCTTGCACCGTCCTATCGGCAGGCACCACAAACGGCTCTGTGAGCGAATGCCAAGCCATATCCAAGTAGCCAAAACTCAACTGACGAACGCAAGCGTAAGCCACATGATAATGTTGTGCATTTTTGATTTTATCAATCAACTCTTGAGGGATTTTTTCGCCCGTCTGATAGTGCTTTGCAAACAAATCCAAGAACTCTTTTTCTTGCAAGAAGTTTTCGTTAAACTGCGATGGGAGTTCCACAAAATCACGGGGCACATTCGTTCCCGAAACACCTGCATACGTACATTTGGAGAGCATTCCGTGCAGTGCGTGTCCAAACTCGTGCAAGAATGTTTCCACTTCGTTATACGTGAACAAAGCGGGTTTTTCGGCTGTCGGACGCGTGAAATTCATCACATTGACGATATGCGGTCTATGGTCAACTTTACCGTCTTTGTATTGCGGTTGATAATCGTTCATCCACGCTCCACCACGTTTGCCCTCACGAGGATGGAAATCCGCATAATACACTGCCAAAAACGCACCTTTTGCATCAAAAACTTCGTAAGCCGACACTTCGGGATGATACACGGGAATGTTTTTATTCTCCTTGAAAGTCAAACCGTACAACTTTTTAGCCAACGCAAAAGCACCTTGTTTCACATTTTCCAACTCAAAATAGGGACGCAACAAATCATCGGAAAGAGCATATTTTTCTTCCTGCAATTTCTTGGAATAATAACTCCAATCCCATGCCTGAATGGTTGCATAAAACCCTTTTGAGTTAGCATATTCTTGAATCTCTTCCACTTCTTTCTTTGCCACAGGCATATACGCATCGCGGAGTTGGTCTAACAATTTGAACACATTGTCCTTATTTTCTGCCATTCGGCGAATCAACGCCTTGTCGGCAAACGTTTTTTGTCCCAACAATTTTGCGATTTCCAAGCGTGTATTCACAATATCCACAATGTTTTGCGTGTTGTCAAATTCGCCACCGATGCAACGCGTGTTGTACGCCGTGTAGAGTTCACGACGAATGTCGCGGTTGTCCAAATCCTCCATAACGGGTCCGTATGTGGTAGGTTTGAGGTTTAACAAATAGCCTTGCAAGCCTTTCTGCTCGGCATTATCTTTGAGCATCTTTTTGGTGTCGTCATTCAAACCTGCGAGCAAACTCTCGTCTTTGATGAGCATCGTCCAAGCATTGGTGGCTTTGAGGACGTTTTGACCGAAGGTGAGGGTGAGTGTACTCAACTTAACAGACAGTTCTTCGTACTTTTTCTTATCCTCATCGGACAAGTTTGCACCATTCAACGCAAACGATTCGTAAATATCCTCCAACAAAGTGGCTTGTTCGGTCGTCAATTTGAGCGAAGCACGTTTGTCATATACTTTTTTAATGCGTTCAAATAAACCTTTGTTGAGCAAAATTTTGTTGGAATATTCCGTCATCTTTGGCGAAATCTCGAGTTCCAATTTTTGCATCTCAGCGTTCGTTTCGGCACTCGTCAAGTTATAGAAGCACCCTGCAACCATACTGAGCAACTGTCCTGCCTTGTCATACGCTTCAATCGTATTGGCAAAAGTAGGTTCTGCGGGATTATTCACGATGGCATCAATTTCTGCCAAGCCTTGCTTCATTCCCTCTTCAAAAGCGGGTGCATAATGTTCCATTTTGATTTCGTTAAATGGATACGTTCCGTGCGGTGTCTTCCAATTTTTGTAGTTCAAAAATGGATTTTCATTCGCATTTGCACTTAGGGTAAAAACTGTTAAACCCATAGCAATCAATGTTTTAAAATTCATAAAAGTATATTTTTAGTTGATAATAATTTCTCCAAAACAATCTGGACAGTGAAAATCAGGTTCAGGCAAATCAATCGGATTCCAACTCAATAAATGTTTGTGCGTTCGCTGAGCACACTTGTAAAAATTTCCGCGTAAGTTCAACGGGAAAGCCGTCTTTTCTCCAATTCCCATCAACGTCAACGGAATCCCAATCGTCAGTTTATAATCTTCGGATTCGGGAATAATCGTGTGCTTTTTCTTGGGCGTGTAAGCACGAAGGATGCTTTGTCGCTCTTGTTCGTTCAGTCGTTGCACATTTTCCGTGCGGTTCGTTCGCAACGAGGCATTACAAACGCCGATACGATTAAATTCAAAGTTAAAATACCGTTTTTCGGTTGCGTGCGTACAGAAAAACTCCACACACGAATCCTCACAAACCGCCTCCATATCCTTGAAATGTTCCACGCAAGCGTCTTCTTCCGTCCACATAAAATGAACGTACAAATAATCACTTGAGCGACCTATGCCAAACGATACTTTGGGTGCATACGGCAACTGCCAATTATTTTCGGCAAGGGCATAAAACGGTACAAACGCCTTTTCATACTCGTTATGGATTTGTTCTATCGATTTGCCGTCCAAAATGGGATGGTAATAGACCTGTATTTTTTTTACTTCTTTTTCCACATCAATTTCATTATAACCGACTATTTACATCGTTCGGCAATAATATCATTGTGCAAAAATACATTTTTTCGGTAAAATAAACATACATTTTTACAAAAAAAAAGCCTCCACTTTTGTGAAGACTATTTTTTTAATTGGGTATCACTACCCGTGTTGTGAAAGCAAAATTACTTTGCAGGAGCTTCTTCTTTAGCAGCTTCAGCTGGAGCCTCTTCTGCAGCTTCTTCAGCAGCTACGAGTGTGAGTTCAGAAACTTCGATGTAAAGTTTTGGACCATCACATTTCTTTTCGCCTTCTTCGCATTTTTTCTCGTCAGCTTTTGGGCAATCTTTTTTCTCGCCTTCTTTGCAACACTCTTTCTTGTCTTCTTCTTTGCATTCGCATTTTTTAACGATACCTTTAACTGCGATTACTTGTCCAACAAGAGCCGTGTCAAGAGGTTCAGCTGTTTTGATTGCGATACAACTTTCTTCGTTTTTAACGAAACCGAGTTTGCCTTCAGATTTCTCGCATTGGCTAATAGCTGCGAGAGTTCCTTCGATAGAAACTTCTTGGTCAATACATGCTTCGCCTTGTGCTAAAACGTCAGCGATAGCCACTTTTTGTACTTGAACTTCCTCTGCTTGTTCGTTTTCTGCTTTTTTGCTGTTAGAAGAGCAACTTGCAAAAGCAAAAACTGCTACTGAAAAGAATAATAAAAATTTTTTCATTGTTTTTATAAATTAAAAATTATTTGTTTTCAAAATTTCCATACGAAGATACTACTTTTTCTGAATTATAAAATTTTTTTTTACAAAACCGCATTTTTTACAAACCACGTGTATTTATAAGGCTTATAAGGGGGTATAATGGAACAAAAAACACATTAGATGATTGAAAAATAAAGATTTTTTGTCCACGATAATTTCGAATCAAGGTTTCACTTTGGAACATATACAAAATAAAAATGGGCATAACATTATGTTACACCCATTTCGCTTGCATTCAGCCTATTTTATTGAAAATTAGCACGATTATCTTCTATCTCGGCTTGTTCATTCAAATAATTAAGTGCTTGATACACAAAAGAATACGCAATCGGTGGCGTCAATCGTTGGGCTTCTTTTGCATAATCTATTTCGCCAACCGAACCTTTTTTAGGACCTGCTTGCACAACAAAAAGACCCATATTTCCCTCTATTGGTTCGCTAAGTTGGTTGTCTTCCAAAGTCATCGTGACACCCACCACTGCAGGTTCTAAGCCACTATTTCCAAAGCGTTGGCTACCCAACGTAACGGACTCGGCCGTGTATATTTCTTCATCGAAACGATTCCCAACCTCTTCCAATGTGCTGAATTGTCCCAATTGTTGTTTCAGATACTCGGCTTTTTTCTTGTTCAAAAGCACCTGTTGGAGTTCATATCGAACATCACCGATAGGACGATATTCATCTTCGTTGATGTCTACCAAGTTTGCCACAACATATTGGTCGCCACACTCAAAGACATCGCTCACTACGTTTGCTTTTTTAGCCTCAAACGCCCAACGCACAATAGCACGACTACCATCTAAATCGCCGATTTTTTCTTGGATTTTCTGCACATTGTATGCTGGATAAACGATCAACTCACGCTCTTTGGCTGCTTCTGAAAAGGTGTTGTCATTAGCGGCTTCCACTGCAAACTGCTTCGCCGTATTATATATCAACGAATAGGTCGTAGAAGACGGATAAACCGTGCGTGCCAAAATCGCCAACTTCACTTTTGGGGTTGGGGTACTTTTTTCTACGATTTGCACCTTTTGTTGTTTCCCCGTTGCGACATTGGTTGCCTGAAAAACATAATTTTTCGGATGGTTAAAAGCCGAATCAACCAATTCTGGCGTCAAAGTCCGTTCGGTGAACCAACCTAAATCGTTTTCGGGTTGGTCGTCTTCTGCAAGGATTTTCAGGTGAACCGAATCACTCTTGCTATATCCTGCATCTACTAATTTAGCAATTGAATAGACGTTGTTTTCAAAGGTTACTTCGCTCACTTGACCTTTTTTTGCGTTTTTGTTGAAGGCAAAATCCTTGTATTGAGTGGGAACAGTGCTTTCGGAATAGTTAATGTCTTCGTAGCGAATATCGCTGTTAGAATTCACTAAATAAGACACATCTTCCGCTGTTTTGAACTCATCCAACAAACTTTCAAAGTATTTTTTTGCGTTGTCGTGGTCGTCTGGCGAAGGTGTAATCGGAAAAACTACGTATTCCAAAGCCCGATGAGGTCTTTGTTTATAGAGTTGTTTACGCTCTTTGTATAGTTTTTTGATTTCAGAATTATCAACACTTACCAACGAATCGGCAACTGCATAATAGGGTTTGATTACATACCGTGCATCGCGACTCACTTCACGTCCTTCTACTTCGTATTTAAGTTCCACATTGTTCAACACATACATCGTAGAAAGCAAATTGGCATATTTTTCCTGCAAAACCGACAGCCACACCATTTTTTCCCAATACAACCAGTAGGTTTGTGCTTGTTGTAAGTTTTCTGCTTGTGCTTCATCGTCGGGTGTCATGTCCAACGAATTAACGAACTGCACGACATTGGCACGATTAAAATTGCCATTTTGGTCCATAAACACCCTACGTTGTTGTATGAGTGCATGCACATGCGACCCGAAACAGTAATCGCTTAACTCGTTTGCCGTTACCATCATTCCAATTTTTTTGGCTTGCTGTGAAAGAATTTTATCCGTCAGCATAATTTGCCATGCTTGACTGCGAATAGAAATCTGGGTTGCTTCGTCAAAATCCGATCGTCCCGACTCTATTTTATACACTTCGGTGATTCGTTCTCGCAACGTCTCAAAATCGGTGAAATGGATTTTATCACCCTCTATAACGCCGACATACTCCCGATTACGGTTAAGAAAAGTACTTCCTGAATTCAGGAAATCGCCTAAAACAAAGGCCATCATCGCTACGCCCACAATGATAAGCAGTAGCACTCCATGATTACGAATTTTTTGTAAAACTGACATATTTTTAATTAAAATTTATAACGCACACCTAATGAAAGAGCCAACAAACCAGGCCCAAAAAACTCCGAGCCACCATTGATATAAACGCCCAAAGTCGGTCGCCAATCAATTGATAACTGCAAAGGAAACTCAAAATTATACTCTACCCCCACATGAGCCAACACACCTGCATAAACACCCGTGCCTTGCTCCGTATCTTTCCCAAGCAACGTTCCACCACTTGCTCCTAAGCCGATATACCAATTCCACTCACCATCTTCGTCCCAAGGGATTGGCTTATTAAACGGGTTGAGCCAATCATACGAGAGCCCTCCACCTACTCCAAAGCCGTAAGCAGCCGTGGCAGACCACGGGAAACCCGCAAATATATCGATCATATTCTTATCGCCTACCGCAATTTGATACGAAAAATCCAAGCCTCCACCCAAGTTACCACCAATAGCACGAGAGCCTCCTGCGTAACTCCAAGTGCTCACACTCAACAAGGTCATAATAATCAATACAAGGCGTTTCATCTTAGTCATTATTTTGGTTCTGTTCCGTATGTGTTTCCACCTATTTCTGCGTATTTAACATTTTTTACGCCTGTTACATAAAGATATTTTGCTCCCAACTCACCATAAAGCAGGATGGTTTTGGATAAATTGCTCCCGTTTTGCGGTAAATTGACGCCAGCTCTTACTGCTTCTTTTGCTTTTGAATCTTTCGCTAACTGTACTGAAATGAAGTTCGTTGTTGCACCCGCTTCAGCAGCAAGCAAAATGTTCGTCCCTACACCCGAGCCATCACTCGTAAAAGGCGGTTGAAATTCCGTATTATTTTTCCATGAATTCTTTCCCGCTTTTATTTGCCCAACGATAACTCCTTGCACCCAAAAATCACCCGTTTTTGTGTTATTTAATGCAATCACATCGGTAACCGTGAACGGATTCGCTTTGGTCCCGTCACCCGTAATCTGTACGTTTGGATCCACGCCCGTTCCTCCCTTGTCGGAATCCGAGTTGCCTGTTGCTTCCGTGTTATTTTCGAGGTCGTCTGGGTCTGTTAAACCCTTTGCACACGCACCCCAACCGATTGCAAAAACACAACAAAACAGCAACACACTCAATGACCGAATAGAGCCGATGTATTTTTTCATGTTGATAGGCGATTACTAATTTATCATTACTTTATCCGTGCGAAGATAGTTTTTTTTTCTTTATACAAAGATTTTATTTTTTAGATTTTATCAAATAATCAAAAATACGATTGCACAACAAAAAAAGTTGCACATACTCTGCACAACTTTTTCCGACACCGAACGAACGATTACTTTAACTATCAAATAAAACCTGTTTTTTGCGACCGAATGAACTTTTTATTTACGTGTGACTTTTAACGTTACTGTTTTTTCACCACCTTTAAGAGAAAATGAGCGACTTTGTGCATTAGGACTACCATTGGGACCCTCTCCAAAACATGTAATGGTTACGATATAGCGACCTTTCCCCCCTGAATTTGGGCTAACAGAAAATATACCTGCTGTTGCTACCCCGCTAATTGTCCACTCATCCACATTAGAGATAAATTCAAATGTCTGCGTTCCACCGCTACGCGGGAAGGTAAAGTCAGTGCTTTGTGTATATTCAAACGCTGAAAAACGATCTTGATTAACCGTGAGAATAAATGTGCTATCCTTCCCCGCAATCGTAATTTGCCCTGTACGCGAATTAGTAGGATCAGAGTTGTCTTGTGCAGTGATTTTCAAATCTATGTCTCCAGCAGTACCACTTTCTTGGTCAACCGAAAGCCATTCTTTATCCGCTTCAGCGACCGTTGCCGTCCAATTTACACGTGCTTTGAAACTAAACGTGTCTTGGGACTGTACACAACGATAGGAAAGTGTAGTTTCATCTTCGTACTTGAATTCATCTTTATTTTCCTGTATCACTTGAATCACAAACGACTTATTATTGTCACTCTGGACGATTATCGTGCCTGTACGGTCGGTCGATTGCAGGTTTTCTTCCACTTTGATGATCAATTTAACCTGGCCTTTTACTCCCGACATATCAAGTTTTATCCATTCGTATGTTTCCTCATCTATGCTTGCTGTCCACTCTACGTTCGCATAAAACGAATAGGACGTATCCTGCTTACGACTGTCCAAATAGATTTTGATGGTTCCTTCTTCATCACCTTCCAAAATGAAGTCCTCTGCCTTTTGTTTTATGGTGACAACGACCGACGCATCGCCCGCATACAACGTAATGCGACCGTATCGGATGTCTTGTCCATCATTTTTTGTGATGCTGAAGTGTATCTCGTGTGTGCCAGGCTTACCTTGCGTTTGCGAAATGGTCAGCCAAGAAGTCGCCTGTTCCTCCACTTCTGCTACCCACGAAAAATTGGATTCAAACACAAGGGAAGATGTAATCGCTTCACAACTGAACACGAGGGTAGTATCCATCTTAAAATCAACTTTGAGTAGCGTCCCACTTGTGCCAGATGGCATATCATATTCAATTTTATCACACGCTATGAATAACGACAACGTTATGAGCGAAAGAAAAATAATCCTGATACATCTTTTCATACGACCAATTTATTTAGTTATTTTTTAGGTTTTTTATTCTTTATCCTTGTGTGCAATTTATGCAATAATGCTGAACTATCCAACCTTAAACTATTGTTATTCAATAAATTAAAATTTGTTTTACGCCTCAGTTGTTGCAAAAAAACAATTTATAGCTCCTGTAAAAAAGCACACATTGTGCAAAATTACCTCAAAAAGATGAAAAATAAAAATTTTATTCAACTATGGCATTTTTTGCTAAAAAAAGTTGCACATACTCTGCACAACTTTTTCCAACATCGAACGAGCGATTATTTTACCTATCAAATAAAAATGTTTTTACAACCGAATAACTGTTAATTGGTACCTCGGCTACACGAAATCGATATTGTTTGTCCGCCACCTTTAAGATACAGGACGCGACCTACTGCACTCATACCATACACAGGATTCCCTGCTGCACAACTAATGGTCATGGTATATGAACCTGGTATGCCACTTTGGGGAGTAACGGAAAATGGTGAATTGACTTCCGCTGTCCAATCCGTATGAGCAACAAAAGTGAATGTCTGCGTTCCACCAGCAAACGGGAAAGTAAACTGGGTGCCAGGTGTAATTGTAAACGCAGGATGAGCATCCTGTGTAACCTTAAGGATAAATGTGCTATCCTCCCCCGTAATCGTAATTTGCCCCATACGTGCAACGAAATCTGGGTTGTCTTCTGCGGTGACTTTCAAGTCTATGCTCTCAGCACTACCACTTTCTTGGTCAACCGAAATCCATGCTGCATCCTCTTCCGAGATCGTTACCGTCCAATCTACACGTGCATTGAAACTAAACGTTTTTTCGGACTGCGAATAAGGGAAGGCAAGTGTCATTTGAGTATTATCGTAGTTAAATTCGTCTTCTACTTTTGCCTGTATGACTTGAATCTCAAACGAATGATTGCTACTCAGGACGGTTATCGTGCCTGTACGTTCCGCTTGTTTATTTTTTTCCACGCTGATGCTCAGTTTGGTCTCGTCTTTGATTCCCGAATCCTCCGTTTGCAGCCATTCTTCTGCGGCCTCATTCACGATTGCCGTCCACTCTACGTTCGCATAAAACGTATAGGACGTATCCTGTTTCTTACCGTCCAAATAGATGATAGCCGATTTGATATTGCCCTCTTCATCGCGTTCCAAAATGAAGTCTCCTGGATTTTGTTTTATGGTGATAACAATCGACGTATCGCCCAAAAACAACGTAATGCGGCCATATCGGGTGTCTCGCTCATCATTTTGTGTGAGACTGAAAGATACATCGTGTGTGCCAGGCTTCCCGTTCAGTTGCGAAAAGGTCAACCAAGGACTCGCCTGTTCATCCAGTTCTGCCATCCACGTATAATTGGACTTAAACGCGAGGGAAGACGTGTTTTCTTCATAACTGAACGCAAAACTTGTATCCTTCGTAAAATCGATGGAGAGTCGTGCTCCACCAGAGATAGTGGGCATATCATATTGCACTTTTTCACACGCTATAAACAACGGCAACGTCATGAACGAAAGAAAAATAATTCGGATAATTTGTTTCATACGACACAATTTACTTAGTTATTGTTAGGTTTGTATTCATTCTTTAGTTTTTTAGTATGCAATTTATGCAGTAATGTTAAAAATTTAAATTATTGCTATTCAATAAATTAAAATTATTTTTACGCCTCTTTTGCTGCTCAAAATACGTTCCTGCATAAAAGCACACATCGTGCGAAATTACCTCAAAAAGGTGAAAAATAAAAATTTTATTCAACTGTGGCGTTTTTTGCGGATAAAAAAAGTTGCACATACTCTGCACAACTTTTTCCAACATCGAACAAGCGATTATTTTAACTATCAAAGGTTTGCAATCGGCTGAACGTTTACTCAGCAGTCCCACGTACACAATCGAACGTTACTGATTGTCCGCCACCTTTCAGACGAAGGGTGGATTCTTCTCCTCCTTGTTCACCCTTTTCTGGATCGCCTGCTGCACAAGTAATGGTTAAGGTATGGAGCCCTTTCCCTCCTGAATTAGGACTAACGGAAAACGGTGGTGAGTCGGCAATTTCCCAATTATCTACATTCGCGGTAAATTCGAATGTCTCCTTCCCCCCACTAAATGGGAATGAATATTTAGTGTTTTTTGCTATATATTCAAATGCAGGATAGTGTTTTTGTGAAAGATTAATGAAAAATGTGCTATCCCGCCCTGTAATCGCAACCTTCCCTTCACGCAAACTAAAATTTGGGTTTTCTATTACGCTGATCGTCAATTGTATATTGTCTCCTGCATCACCTCTTTCTGGTTCAACCAAAAGCCATTCTTTATCCGCTTTAGCGGTCCAATTTACACGTGCATTGAAATTAAACGTTCTTGATGATTGTGAATAAGGATAGAAATACGCCATTAGAGCCCTATTGTAATTAAATTCATCACCACCTCCTTGTTCCTGTATAACTTGAATGTCAAACGAATGATTGTTGCTCTGGACGGTTATCGTGCCTGTACGTTCGGTCGTTTGCAGGTTTTTTCCCACTTTGATGCTCAGTTTGGTCTCGTCTTTCAGTCCCGAAGCCTCGGTTTGTATCCATTCTTGTGCGTCCTCATTCACGGTTGCCGTCCACTCTACGTTCGCATAAAACGAATAGGAGGTGTCCTGTTTGTATTCATCCACATAGATGGTCGCCGATTTGATATTGCCCTCTTCATCGCGTTCCAAAATGAGTTCCTCTGGCGTTTGTTTTATGGTTATAACAATCGATGTATCGCCCGCATACAACGTAATTCGGCCGAGTCGGGTATCTTTATCCTCATTTTTTGTGAGGCTGAAAGATATATCGTGTGTGCCAGGCTTCCCGTTCAGTTGCGAAAAGGTCAGCCAAGGAGCCTGTTCATCAAGTTCTGCTACCCACGTATAATTGGATTTAAACGCGAGGGAAGAACTATTGGCTTCATAACTGAACGCAAAGGTCGTATCCGTCGTAAAATCAATGGAGAGTCGTGCTCCACCAGAGATATTGGGCATATCATATTGCACTTTTTCACACGCTATAAATAACGGCAACGTCATGAACGAAAGAAAAATAATTCGGATACACCTTTTCATATTACACAATTTACTTAGTTATATGGTTTCATTCTTTATCTTCCCCACCAAACGGAATCGTTGTACGCAATTTATGCTGTAATACGTCATGCTAACAAATAATCAAATTATTGTTTTTCGATAAATTAAAGTTAATTTTTACAGCCCCTTTTGTTTCTCAAAATACTTTCCTGCATAATGACACACATCGTGCAAAGGTACCTCAAAAAGGTGAAAAATAAAAATTTTATTCAATTGTGGCGTTTTTTGCGGATAAAAAAAGTTGCACATACTATGATGCACAACTTTAAAAAATGTTTTATTTATTGCAATTTACTGCACGGAAAAGTCAAATCCAAACGGTTGTTCTTTGAAAAATTCATTCTTCAAACCACTTTTGTAAAAGAAACAATACTCACCAGGTTCCAAGCCGTTGGGGAAAGTAACTTCAAACGTGCTGTTATTGATATCTTTGATTTCAAAGTTAATCACAGTACGGTTACCAGCACCACTACTTTCAAATCCCATGACGGTGTATGACATCTCATCTGGGAAGGTGCGGAAGCCTCCTTGCCCTTTCTTTTTGGGTTGTTTGACTTGCATTTTGATTAGTTGGAACTCGTTGGGTGTTTCAATAGAATTCATCACACGCGAGTACCAAAAATCAGCCGTTGTTTCAAATGTTTCAAAACTATTTGACTCCGTTTTCGGAAAATAAAAACGAAATACGGGATTGCGTCCATTTTCGCCCGTAAGTACCACTCTCGCTGTGGTTCCAGGAAGCATCAACTTTTTCACGTCTTTGCTGGTTGACATAAGACCAATCGTCCCTGCAGTGGCACTTCCTGCACCAACTCCCGAAGGCACACGTCCTCCTACGGCAGCACCTACCACCAAGCCTCCTGCCAGCATAGCGGCTCCTGTTCTTAGATTAAGACTTTTTGAATCTCTTTCAAATTGTGTGCGGTACAATTTCTTGGGTTTATCGCCCGTATTCCACCACATAATACCCTCGTAACCGAAATCCGTTTTAGCGATTTTTTGGATATAAGTAGTTAACTCTGCATCCGCTCCAGCGGCTTTCAATTCACGCATGTAGTTGATGTCGTAAGTAATAGTACGTTCACTACTTGTTTCAATAGCACCGATAATTTCTGCGGAGGTAAAACCCTCTTTAAGCAAATCTAATACCGTCTGATTGGTCATTGCTTCGTTTTGTGCTTGGATGGCAAATGTGATTGCAAGCAAGCACGAGATAAATAGTAATTTTTTCATAGTTTTTTTGTATTTAAATTTATAATTCCTTTCATTACATATCACAAAAGAACGCTACTGCATTCCATTTTTTGCAGCAACGTCCATATATATTGTTAATTTAAACTGCTTGTAAATAGCAATTAAACAACTATTTTCGCGATAGGGGGGGGGGTAAAATGTTGATATTCAATAAATTAGCGCTATTTTTTAGCACCAAATTATCGTAATATGTCATTATGATGTTTCCCATATTTTTTGCAAAAGTATAAAAATGGTTTTGAAAATCCAAGCAAAATTCTACATATTGTTTTTGCTCGTTCACAAATATAGGAAGAACAGGAACCCTTCACTACCCAATCACAACTCGTTCCACCAATACACATTGAATGGATATTCCACCGATTCGAGTTCGTCGGGAGTTTGGGGCGTGATGAATGGACGCAGTTGCTCCACCACGGCATTAAACTGGGTCTTGAGGCTGTCGGGGATAGGTTCCACTGGGGGTGCATCCACCTTCAACGGATTGATAGGCTTACCTCCCATCCAAACCCTGAAATCAAGGTGCGGACCCGTCGAATGTCCCGTCGAACCCACATAACCAATCAGTTGCCCTTGCGTAACGTGGGTACCCACATGGATACCTTTTGCATATCCTTGTAGGTGCAAATAACCCGTCGTGTAAGCCGAGTTATGCTTGATTTTGAGCATATAACCACCTCCTCGGTCGTATTTCTTTTCTATCACCACTCCGTCCCCGATACTCACCACGGGAGTGCCTGCTGGTGCTGCATAATCTACGCCTAAATGAGGTCGATAGACCTTGAAAATAGGGTGTTTACGGGCATACGAAAAATGCGAACTGATGCGGCGATAGTTCAAAGGGGCTTTGAGGAAGGACTTCTTGAGCGAATTGCCTTTCTCGTCATAGTAGGAATGGAAATGCTCATCTTCGTAGTAGTATGCCTCAAACCATTTGCCACGATGGTGAAAATTAGCCGCATGAATCCGTCCGATGCCAATAAAGGTACTATCTACATACTGCTCATCGTAGTACGCAAGCACTCGGTCGCCTTGTTGCAAGCCAAAGAAGTCAATCGACCAAGCGTACACATCATACAAACTCAGCGACAAAGTCGGTGGCAAACCTTCGTCCACAATCGCGTTCCACAAACTGCTGTGAATAGTAATGTCGGCTTGTCTCGTAGCGGTTGTAATGGGTTTTTCAAAGCGTTCAAAGCCGAGCGTGTCGCCCAAATGAATGATATAGGCATCTTTGACGGTCGGCAAATAGATGTAATAGCACAAAGTCGAGTCTTGGTAGAACGCCAAGTAGGTTTTGCCCTGATGGATGGTGTAAAACTCGCGATAATCCTTCTGTTTTTGGGTTAGTTCGGCCATTTGCTGATGCGTTGCACCTAATCGCAAAAAAATGGCTCCGAGCGTCTCGTTGCGTTGAACTTGGAAAGTATCAATGCGAAAAGAATCAATAGCGATATGGTTGTAATCGTAACGGACAGTGTATTCTGTGGATTGTTCGTGCTTCGTGTGGTTGCCCGAAGAGGTACAAGCCCCAAGGATTACGATAAGGAAAATAAGCCAAAGATTCTTTTGCATAGCCGTTATTTTTTTTGTGGGTATTTTCTGAACCACGAGGACAATTTAAGTCTCATCACGCCGAATAAGGCTTCTGAAAAGATTCCACCCGACATTTTGGAGGTTCCCAACACGCGATTGGTGAACACGATAGGCACTTCGACAATTTTGAAGCCACATTGATAAGCCGTAAACTTCATTTCGATTTGGAAAGCATAGCCTTTGAAGCGGATTTTGTCGCGTTCGATGGTCTCCAAAACCTCTCGTTTGTAGCAAATGAAGCCAGCGGTGGTGTCACAGATATTCACGCCCAACACAAAACGCACATATCGGCTCGCAAAATACGAAAGTAACACCCGACTCATCGGCCAATTTACTACGTTTATGCCCGATACATACCGACTACCGATTGCCACGTCTGCCTTCCCGTCCGCACACGCCTCGTAAAGCCGCAACAAATCGTTCGGATTATGGCTAAAATCGGCATCCATCTCAAAAATATAATCGTATTTATGTTCCACTGCCCACGCAAATCCCGCTAAATACGCCGTTCCAAGCCCTTGTTTTCCTGCTCGCTCTACCAAAAAGAGCCGATTGGCATACTTTTCTTGCTGCAACTCTTTCACGATTTGTGCCGTCCCGTCGGGCGAATTATCGTCAATTATCAACACGTGAAACTCCAACGGCAAAGCCATCACAGCCCCAATGATATTGGCTATATTTTCTTTTTCGTTGTATGTGGGAATAATGACTAAACGTTCCATATTATATTGTGTGTATTATTTCGTTATTCAAAATGTAAATCGGCGAAGGATTTAAGCGTTCCAATGCCTGAATGTGAATATCTTTCCCGTTTTGTATGCCGATGCCCGCAAAGTAGTTCGCAACCGTATTCAAAGCCACTTTTGGGTCATTATTTTCTTCACTCAAATGGCATAAAAAGATGTTTCGCATACCCGCATGATAGTTCGAACTCAATAACTGCCCACATGTGTGGTTGCTCTGGTGCCCTTTGTCCGACAAAACCCGCTCTTTGAGGTAAATGGGATAGTTCCCGTTGAGCAGAATATCCTCGTCGTGGTTGGCTTCAATGACGATATGATTGGCTTGACGAATGAAGTTGGCGATGTTCTCGTTGGGGCTTCCGCAGTCGGTCAGGAGCATAAAATGCTGTTCGCCGTTGTCAATAAAAAAGCCTACGCACTGGGTCGCATCGTGGTCGACCTCAAACGAATTGATGTTCAAGCCCGCTAATTGCCACGGTTCACCGACCTTAAAATAGCGTTTGGTAGCACTGATTTTCTTGTGCAAACCATGATTTTGCTCCATCCCTTCGTGAATCAAAGCGGTCGTATAAACAGGAATATGATACCTATCAGCTAAGGTGCCAACAGAGCGGATATGGTCGGCGTGGTCGTGCGTAACCAGTAAGCCTGCGATTTGCGAGGGAGCGATGTGCATCTCGTGCAAACATCGGATAATAGTGCGTGAAGAGATACCTGCGTCAATCAAAATCCCTTTTGTACGGGTGCCTAAATAGTAGCAATTCCCACTGCTACCACTTGCAAAACAACGAAATATCAAATCTTCACTTCTATTCATATCATTTTGCGAAGGTAGCAATTATTTTTTTAATATCTTCAAAAAGTTCAGATATGTTTTTGCTCGCAGCATTGACCAACGTGAAATCTGCCATAGATCGTAACTGATTGTTTGATAATTGATTACGGATTTTTTTTATCACTAATGGAAGATGAGCGATTCGTTGCGAACCACTGGTATAATCTCGTTGCAAAACGCGTTTAATGCGGGTCGCGTAAGGGGCAATAACCGCAACCACTTTATCGCATTTTTTGTCAATGCCACTTTCGTACAAAATCGCACTTTCAACAAAGCAAATCGGGTGTTTTTTTTGCCATTCAGATAGTTGATTAATGACCGCAGGATGAACAATGGCGTTGATTTTGGGCAATAAATCGGGTTGATTGAAAATTTTTTGTGCAACGTATTGGGTTTGATAAACGCCTTGCTGAAACGCCGAATCGCCGAGTAAATCCATCAGTTGTTGCTGAATAGTCGAGTCGGTTGCAATCAGATTTTTGGCTTCGTCATCGCAGAAAAAGACGGGGAAGTTATGCTTCAATAACTCCTTTGCCAACGTGGTTTTGCCACTACCTATGCCACCCGTAATGCCGATTAACATATCAAAATTGGAAATAAATAAACGCTTGCTGGTCGGATAAATAAAATTGGTACACCAAGAAAATGATGATGATGGCGAGCGGAATTTTTGCCCACCACGGCAACAGCACGAAGTTGATTCGATACCATTGCTTAATTTTGGTGGGTAGCCAATGAATCAACATGCCGACAATGAAAAGCAAAAACACGATTCGATATTGCCACAAAACGTCTGGAATGACGGAACTATTCCACGATAAGCTGATTTGTTGCACCATTGCTTTGGCGGTTTCCCACGCTTCTGTGTTGGCTGTTTCGGGGTCGATATTGGAACTGGAGCGGAAGAAAAGACGCGTGAAAGTGATAAAAACAAAGGTTTGCAAAATAGCCCACACTTTCGCCAAAACATCCGAAAAGTTAGTCGTAGAGCCGTTAAAAGCCCAATATAAATATCGAACGAGCGTACCCATCCAAATCACCACAACCCAGATGATAAACAAGTTAAGAATCGGCAAATTAAACAGGAAAAAGGCCAAAATTAAGCCAATCACCACCAACGAAACCAGCCCCATCCGCACGTGCCACGACATATCTTTCCACCATTTATATACTATCATTCCGATGCCGTTTAAACCACCCCAAATCATAAAATTCCACGACGCACCGTGCCACAAACCACCCAAAAGCATTGTGATGAAGGAGTTGAGGTTGGCGTATATTTTTTTGTGTCGTTTGGGGTACAACAAAGCCACTAATAAGACGCTTGCACCGATAATGATAACGATTAAACCCATCAAAATAGAACCGCTTAAAATCACCCCCACAATCGCAATCAACGAAATCCAAAAATACGTTCCAAACGAAGCGTCTCGGTTGCCACCCAACGGAATATACAGATAGGTTTTCAGCCAACGCGACAGCGACATGTGCCACCTTCGCCAAAACTCTTGCGGGTTGCGGGCTTTGTAGGGCGAATCGAAGTTCTTGGGCAGCTTAAATCCCATCACCAAAGCCAACCCAATCGCAATGTCCGTGTAGCCCGAAAAGTCGGCATAAACCTGCAACGAATAAACAAAAATCGCAAATAAGTTCTCAAAACCCGAAAAAAGATGCGGGTTGGCAAAAACACGGTCCACCAAATTAATCGCCAAAAAGTCCGACAAGATGATTTTTTTCGCCAAACCATTCAAAATCCAAAACAGTGAAATGCCAATGATATGTTTATTGAGATGAAACGGCTTGTACAGTTGCGGAATAAACTCGGTCGCCCGCACGATAGGTCCTGCAACTAACTGCGGAAAAAACGACACATAGAAGCCAAAATCCAACAAATTGTCCACCGTTTGAATGCGACCTTTGTACACATCCACCGTGTAGGAAATGACTTGAAAAAGGAAAAAACTAATGCCCACCGGCAACAAAATTTGATCCACCAAAAACTGCCCATTGTAACTAAAACCGTTGCCGATATAAGCAAAAACATCAAAAACAGTCCACGAAGTCCCTAACAAATCGTTGAATAGATTGATGAAAAAATAGGCATATTTGAAGTAGCACAACAAGCCCAAATCAATGCAAACCGACAAAATGAGCCAAATCTTTGCCCGATGGGTGTGGCGTGTGCGAACAATTTGCCGTGCAATAAGCCAATCCGAAACCGTTACAAAAAGCAAAATAAGCAGGAAAATTCCCGAAGTTTTGTAATAGAAAAACCACGAAGCGAGCAGCAAAAAGATGTTGCGAAAGTGGAGTTTTAAGTGTCGTTTGTGCTGCAGTTGGCGATATGTGTGAGCAGATATTGGGAAATAGCAGATAAACAGATAAATGAGATATACCATCAAAAAGAACCCCCAGAAATACTTTTGCGTAAAGAGTAGGGGTTTATCGGCTGAAAATGAAAATATGTTGCACAACACATGCATCATTATTCTATTTGAATTTTATGTGCCATTGTCCATTGGTCATTGCGATTCAGAGAGGACGTTCGGACTCGCCAGAAATAAACACCCGATTGCAATTTTTCCAAACCTACATAATCTTTTGAATACAGGACATCCTGCGGCGTTTCGGTCGAAAAAACGATGTTTTGAAACTCCTCATCGGTTGCTATTTGAAACTGAAACATCACGGCTTTGGCACCGCTCCGCCACGAAAATTCAATGGGGAAACTTTCTTTGCTATGGTTCTTGGGTGTCATTAACTTGGTTTTCTTGATTTTTGCATCTGCGGTGTTAAAAACGCGAAAAGAGTACTCATTGTTGTATTTATCCAGTACACTTACGGCAAATTTATGGCTATTATAGGAAATATTGTTGGGTAATTCAAAATAATTTTCATAGGCAATGCCCACCAAAAACTTCGCTTGATTGAATAGTTTATGGACGCTATTGGTCTCGTTGGCAGCATAAAAATCTTCGTTTGGGATGGCGTAAAGTGCAAAATGTACCTCATTAAAGTTACCGTTAAAATCCCAAAAAATAGTGTTGTCTCGAATGATTATATTTTCCACCATCGGCATCAACGTGGCAGGCTTCCAATTGATAGCGGGACAAAGAGCTGGATAAGGGAAAACATAACTCAATTTTTCACGCAAACTATTGTCAAAAATCCAGCCTTTGGTGTTAAACAGAACCGACCCTGCCTGATTTTTGGGAACCGCTTGGCGATTTAATAAAGCCTCATTGGGCAATTCATTGATGGAGTAAAGCCCGCTATTGTAGCGATAGACAGCCATGCTGGGATACATCCGAAGGTTATACGGCTCGCACACCTTTCCCCACCAACGGCACAAAGTCTCATAATCCTGCTCGCTCCCAATCCCCCAATACAACTGGGGTGAAATGTAATCCACATACCCTCCTTTTATCCACGCTATCGGGTCGCAATAAATTTGCTTGTACATGTCTGCCCCGTTCACGTTTTCGGGTAAGGTCAAGCCCTCTTTTTGTGCCACTTTTTCGTTCATCGTCCAAATCCCAAAAGGAGCCACTCCAAACACCACCCACGGACAAACCGCTTGAATCGTATCGTAAAGCGACTTGATCATTGTGTTCACATTATTCCGCCGCCAATCGTGGATAGTTATGCCTGCCGGCTTATACCGTTGTACCGATTTAGCGTCTTGTGTGGTGGTTCCATCGTAGGAGTAAAAGTAGTCATCCATGATGATACCGTCCACCCGATAATGGTTGATGATGTCTCCGACTATCTTTTTTATTTGTCGCTGAACGGCTGGATTGCCGGGGTCTAAAATGGTACACGTCTTATATTTTAAAAGCCAATCGGGATGCGTACGAGCATAGTCATTTCGCAAATCGTCCCTGTGCTTCCATCCTTGTTGTAAGGCATAACGATATGGATTGATCCAACCATGACACGACAAGCCCCGCTTATGGCATTCTTCGATGCAAAACTCGAGTGGGTCATAGCCTGGATTCACACCACGCCCTTTATTGAGCCACGAAGACCAAGGTTCGTATGCCGAATGATAAAAAGCATCACAGGCAGGTCGAATCTGAAAAAAAACAGCATTGAAGTTGAGACTTGCGATAGAATCTAAAATCTCACATAACTCCCGCTGCTGTTTTTTTATGTCTGTTATCGAATCGGATGGCCAATCGGTGTTGAGTACTGTTGTGAGCCACGTTGCCCGCATTTCACGCTTGGGTGATTGTGCAAAAAGCAAACAGGTAAACAAAAGGCAAACAAGGACACAAGCAACACGATGAGCCAACCTTTCCATCTTTTATTCGTTACCTATCAATATGTTAACGACGAGTACTACTACTGCTTCCACGCGACGAACTACTACTGGACGAACTGCTTCGCGAAGAACTTCCGCCAGACGAATAACTTCCACGTGATGAGGAACCACTCGAGAAACTGCTTGATGAACTCGAAGTGCTTCTTGACGAACTACCCGTATAACTACGTGACGAGGTCGAACTGCTCCGCGAACTACTGCTGGACGAGTATGAAGGAGCAGAAGACGAACTCCGCGATGACGTAGAGTAGGAAGCCGAACGCGAAGGAGAGCTGGACGTACTATAACTCGAGCCACCAACTGAGCGTGTCGAAGTGCTGGAAACCGAACGAGATGAAGTAGCACTACTATTGCCGCTCGAGCGGGTTGTCGTATAGCTGGTGTTCGAACGACTGGTAGCCGTTGACCCACTGCGAGAAGGTACACTCGTTGTACTGACACTGCGACTGGAAGCTGCCGAACTCGAAGAGCCCTCTACGGAACGACTCGAAGCCGTGTAGGAACTGCCGTAGGTTGTGCGAGGAGCCGCAGAACGAGTCGAGGCTGCACTACCCACCCGTGTCGTACTACCCGAATAAGCCGAACGATTAGTCGCTGCCGAACGGTTTGAAGCCGCACTACCTGTCGTTCCACGAACGCTATATAAATCTCTTGCATTCGAGATGGAACGGCTTGTAGGGGTAGCGTAACGAACCGAACGAGATGCGAATGAACGGTCAGGATACCGCGTTACATAGTCCCTCCGAGAAGGAGACGCTGCACGCATTGAGGCATAAGTCGGACGCGGTCTATGTGCATAACGGTACGAACAATAGTGGTGATGATAGTGGAAATCATAACAACGACCGTAGAAATAATCATACTCCCAACATCTATGTACATGCCACCAAGTAGGATAATATCCCCAATAGAATGGTGAATGCCAGCACACCCAATGAGGTCCCCAGAACCAATCATAGATGATAGGACGGCGATAATAAACGGGCTCAATGATGTACGCATCGCCGTAAATATACGCGTCACCAACGATTTGTACCTTCGTTTGCTTGGTTACGCGATCCTTTTCAACAAGAATACTTGCTATATCTTGAAAAATATCTTTGGCCAAAACGGCTTGGATAATCACTAAATGGTCGTCTTTTTCACGCGTTTCGAGTACACGCAAGTAATCAATTTCGCCATCACCATTTAAATCCAAATTATTTAATGCTACTTCGGGGTCATTGAGTTTGCGTTCAAATTCCTCCAAGTCTTTGCTATCCGCAAATAACGTAGCAACAATTTTCAAATCTAAAGCCTCCGAAATATCGGCGTTCGTGGAAGTCACGGTTATCTTGTCGTTTGCAGCAAAACAAAACGAAGATAGCCAACCTAACATTACCAAAAAAACAAAACGTCTCATAATCATATCAATTAAAGGGTTTGTATATCTTGTAGTTTGGTACATTATTCAACAATCGTACCAAACAAATAATCGGTGCGAAGATACTACTTTTATTCTAAAAAGAAAAAAAACACACCATGGATATTCTTCGCAGGTGTGTTCATTGATTTATGTGCTATGGTTTTAGTCCTTGCCTTGCTCTTTTTTTACCAACGATATTAGTTTTTTGAAAAAATCACTATCGAGCAAATACGAAAGAAAGGCAAACATAAAAACCAAAGAAATTTGGTAAAAACACATGGTATAACGCCACGTGCCACATGGAGACGAAATGGTTTGACCGCCAATGATAAAAATAAAAGAAAGCATAAAGACGAACAGGCAGAGCCATGCTCGGTCTTTGAAACATTCCTTTCGCATCGTGATAAAGAAAAGTAATGCCGAAATTACAGCACATACCCAATAAATAAATTGTGCAACACGCCGCACTCCATCGGTCTTTTGAAAGAACGAAACTTCGCGTTTGAAATCGGTCAAATCTATATCATAATACTGTTGGTATAAATCTGGGGCATCAAATACCGTATTTTCTTCGCCAAATGGATGAAATTTGGTGTTACTCCACAACGAGGGTAAAATATAAAGTTTGCAATAACGAAAAGGCTCCTGTTTAACCAGCTGATCGGCATAGCGGCCAAAAACCTCACTGGATATAATCCATTGTAGACCAAGAAGACGTTTAAATTCCATGCATTTTTTGAACGTATATTGCTTATAAGGACCTTTGTTATTCCACATATAATCCGCAGAGAACGTACGCTCCGCTGAAAAGACTGAATCGGGTACGCTTTGCATATAAACATGCAGTTTCCGCACTTCAGAGCCGTGAAATTTCCGCACAGGTATTTCTTTCGCCTCGGGGAAGAGGACTGAAGCGTTGTTTATTTTCTGCCAACCTGTAAAGCCCGCAAAAACATCTATATCGGTTACCTCTTTATACTCGGCTTTCGTGGTTTTGTAGAACAATACCCCTAACAACGGTGGAAGTAGTAACAAAAACCACGGGACTATCTTCCGAACACCCAGCAAAGACACAATATAGGTTACTAATGGCACGGGAAGGAAAAACAAACCGCTATAACGTATGCTGCACATGGGCCATAAGATAATCAATTCTATTATCATCCAGGTGTAGGAGCGTTTGTGGATTGCCCATAAACACGAGGTCATAAACAAAGCACACAAAGAAGTAAAGATACTATCGCTCATGATATAATTGGTGCTAAAAACTAATCTTGCAGATAGGATAGCCAACAAGGACATCGCCCAGAAGATTCCGTTTTTGATTTTAAGCACATACTTAGCCGAAAAAAGCAAAATCAACGTGCTTACGGCAAACATAAGGTATTGCGACCAAAAGATACCGCTCAATTTAGGCGTAATACCATGCACAAATTGCAAAAAGTGCGGGTAACCATTGGGACGATAAATATCAAAATCATCATCCATGGCTGTCTTTACGTATGTGTTGGAGTCGGGATAGATAAACGGTATTTTATAATAGGTCCTCATAAATGCTCCGATCCCCAACAATAGGATTATCAGAACAGCCAGCGATATAAGTTGTTCGCGATGGCACATAAACGTCCAAAAAGACTCCACTTTCACTTCGGGTTGTTCTTCTTGAATCGTTACCGTTTCTTCTTCCTGTACTATTAACTCCTTTTGTTGTTTCAATTTCTTTTTCATCATCTTTATTTATTTTTTCATTTTAATATTTTGTTCCATACGTTGGCGTTCATTTTGTTCCACGCTATCCAGTATTAGTCCACAGACAAAAATCAATAACGCCATGATGACTATCCCGCTGGCAAGCACTGCTATCTTTTTCATCTCCATATATGAATGTATTTTTTAATGCAAAACGAACCAGAAAAAAGTTGATTGGCACTACGATACACAACACGGGTATAGGTGCCACCAACTCGGGTACTCCCAACCAAACAAAAAGATTGAGAAACAAGAAATGCAACGCACAATTGATGGCATGGGACCCTAAAAACTTGAGCGTTTTGAGCCAACCAAAAGTCGTCTTAAAAGCAAATCGTACCGAAGCAACATAATTGAAAATCAAACTCCCCACATACCCGCAAGCATACGCACCATTATACGGCATCACAACCCAATGAAGCATGACATAGTAAATCCCGTAGTGTAAACCTGTCGCCACCACACTCACAATAATCCATCTCAAAGCCTCAGCATTAAAGATAGTTTTTTGTAGTAATTCCGCTATATCCAGACGGTTCTTCTCCCTATTCATAACTTGCACGAATGCCATGATTTCGTAAAAGTACTATTTTTTTTAGATGTAAAAAAATATACTCCACTTTTAAATCCTATTCAAATTAGCCGTGCAAAATGCGATTTGAATTTTTGCCACACATACCTCATCACATCCAACCCAAAGCCGAAAGACACGCAAACATGTCGTTTTTCATACAGAACACTAACGATGTCCCGAACATAGTCCCCGAAAGAGGGATGAGTAAACCAACAAACAGTGCGAAAATGACGGAAAAATCCAACCAAATTCGCACTACAATGTTATTTTTTGCAAAAATCCTTCGCTGTTATTTTGCTATTTTCTGTGCCATCTGTTTGCCGGCTTCGTGGGCTTTTTGCAAATCCTCTTCCCAATGTGCCTCGCGGTATGCCTTCTTGTGGTCGGCAGTACCTTCGGAAAACTCGTAGCGATCGTAGTTATTGACTTGCGTGGTATTATTGGCTGTTACCACCTCCACATCACCCAAAGACGCTTTCATAACCATCTCCACGTTTCCAAGCGTTGTCTGACGCATATTTTCGTAATCAGAGGGCATACCGTTCATCGTGTAAATCAGTACAACGGGCATTTTTTTCGGAGCGTTTAGACCGAAATTTTTATAACTAAGCCACGGAAACGTTAGACGTTCGAAGAAAGAGCGTAACATACCCGTTACTTCGCCATAATAGATGGGTGATGCTAAAACGATTCCGTCCGCAAACGCACATTCAGCCAAGATGTCGGTTAAATTGTCTTTATATCGGCACGAAGGTTCGTATTTATCCTTCATTTTGCAAGCCATACACGACATACAACCTTTGTAATCAAGGTCGTAAAGTCGTACATGCTGTATCTCGATTTGGTCACTCACGGATTGCACACCTTGCTTGAAGACCTCAATCATTTGTGCGGTGTTCATCGTCTTACGAGGTCCACCGTCTATGATAACTATCTTTTTCATATACCAACGTGTGCCATAGATAATAAATATTTTAATGTTTATATTATTGTTTTTTGCTATATTTGGCTTTGACGATTTCGTACGAGTTGCTTTATAACCGTTGGTATTCTTTCGGCGACATGCCGGTGTGGGTTTTGAAGTACTTTCGGAAAGTGAATTGTTCGGGAAAACCGAGTTGGGCGGCGACGTCTTTGACCTGTGTGTCGGGCTGACGCAGCAGGTTCTTGGCTTGGTTGATGGTGATCATGTTGATCCACTCCATCGGTGTGTAACCCGATTCCTGCTTGATAATGTCCGCAAAATGGCGCGGCGTCAGACTCTGCTTCTTGGCATAGTACTGCACCGCACGATGCTGGCGGTACTCCGCGTTAAGCGTCAGCAGAAACGTCATCATGATTTGACGTTTGTGGGAAATCTGTTGCGGCGATCCAAGCAATTGCCCGCAGAACAAAAAGGCGCATTCCAATAGTGTTGTCTGCCGAAGCAGATTAATAACCGTAGCCTGTATCTTCTGTTGGATGGGATGCGTCAGGTCGCGCAGTTCCAATTCCTTTTCGCAAATCCGCTCCACGCTTTGCAGGAAATGGGTCTGTTGCTCATCGGTTAACGACATATACGGTGTGATAGCTGGGATGTTGGCAGTAGATGGAAGGTTCTGTGCGAACACCGGTAAGATGTTTTCGATACGCTCGTGCAAGGTGACGGATTGATAGTCGGCACTACGGGCTATCTCGAACATCGGGAAAGCAGGCGACAGAATCATCAGCGTACCGACAGAGACGGTATATCTGCCGTTGACCGTCATCTTCTCTACAGAGCCTGCCGTACAAAGTTCTATACCGATATGCGTTTCCATTCGTACTGATTTTGGGTGCAAAGGTACAAAAATTTCCCAAGATATGCAAGAAAAAAGTGCAGAAAGATGCTATTTTCGTTAAAATTGCTCAATAAAACCTACTTATTGACCTTGCAGGGTCGCTAAAAAAGCAGTAATTTTGCAGCGAAATTCGATAAACATATGAAAAAAGCAATTTTGGCATGGTTGATGCTGCTGAGTATGGCGGTGCAGGCGCAGGTCAGTTTGGACTCGTGTCGGAGTTGGGCGCAAGCTAACTATCCGGTCATTCGTCAGTACGCACTCATTCAGCAATCCGCCGATTACAGTGTGCAGAACGCGGCGCGGGCATGGATACCGCGTGTGGTATTGTCTGCGCAGGCTACGTACCAGAGTGATGCTGCGAACATGAAAGAGGTATGGAACGCTTTGGGTATGAGTGATGTATTGGCTTCAATGGGCAAAGAGGTGCCGAATCTAAAGATGCAGAAGTTCCAAGGCAAGGTGCAGTTGGATGTGCATCAGACCATTTGGAACGGTGGCAAATCGGTAGCGGACAAGCGTTCGGCGCGTGCGGACCAGGCACAACAGGAAGCACAGGCTGATGTGGATCTGTACCAATTGGATAACCGCATTCTCTCGCTTTATTTCGGCGTGCTGCTGTTAGACGAGCAGCAACAGCAATTAGTGAAAACCGATTCGCTGCTGCGCGCTAACTTGGAACGCGTACGCACGCTATACGCGAATAATATGGTCTTGCAGAGCGATGTGGATGCCGTAGAAGTGGAGGTGCTGTCGTTGGAGCAGAAACGCACCCAGTTGGCATATTCGCGTGCAGCGTATCGCGAGATGCTGAGTATGATGACCGCCCATAATCTGATGGATGCCGAATTGGCTTTACCGGCAACGATGGAAGAGAAGATGATGACCAAAGACCGTCCGGAGTTACGTCTGCTGCAAGCCAAGAGTGATTTTGTAGCCTCCCAACGCAAGTCGATTCTATCCGCTTCCATGCCGCAGTTCAGTGCGTTTGCGCAAGGATGGTACGGTTATCCGAACCTCGATATGTTTAAGTCGATGCAATCGAGCGAATGGGGCCTGAACGGTATCGTAGGCGTACGGATGCAATGGAACATCGGCGCATTCTACACGCAGAAGAACCGCCTCAATAAATTGGATATCACACGTCAGCAGATAGCCGTTCAGCGCGATGTGTTCCTCTATAACCAGCGCTTGCAGCGGATGCAGGAGAATGCCGAGATCGTACGGTTGAGTAAGGCGCTGGAGAACGACGACCGCATCGTAACGCTGCGCGGCAACGTACGCAAAGCGGCGGAAGTGAAGTATGAAAACGGTACGATTACTACGACCGAGTTGCTACAGAAAATTACCGATGAGAGTGCTGCACAGTCGAACCAGGCGGTGCATCGCATCGAACTCATCAAAGCTCAATATGAATTGCAAAACTTATAGGATATGAAACGAACGATTCTTTATGCCGCAGCGCTGCTGCTTTTGGTCAGCTGCGGAGACAAACAGGACTACGATGCTACGGGTACGTTCGAGGCGACGGAGATCACGGTCAGCGCCGAAGCCACCGGCAAGCTGCTGCGTATGGACGCAGAGGAAGGCAGTGCGGTTAGCGAAGGGCAAGTGTTAGGCGTGATTGACACGACGACGCTGGTGCTGCAACGCGAAGTGATCCGCAAGCAACAGGCCGCGATGCTGGCAGCCCGTCCGGACGTACAGAAACAAGTGGCTTCGCTGCGGGAACAGATTGGCAAGCAGGAGACCGAGTTAGCCCGTTTGCAACGGATGGAAGCCGGTGGTGCTGCTACAAGCAAACAGGTGGATGACGTAGCGACCCAACTGCGTGTGTTGCATTCGCAGTTAGATGCGACATTGAGTACACTCAATGCCAGCGTGAACAGCGCGAACAATAACGCGGCGGCATTGGAAGTGCAGATGCAACTGCTGGATGACCAGATTCATCGTTGTTCCGTGACAGCTCCTTCGGCAGGTACAATCCTTGTGCGTTATGCCGAGGCGGGTGAGATGGCAGTGACCGGCAAACCGCTGCTTCGCATGGCGGATTTGGAGCATATGTACCTCCGCGCGTATTTCACCTCGGAACAGTTAGCGCATATCCAACTCGGACAGACCGTGACCGTCATTGCTGATTTCGGTGGGGATGAACAAGTGTTGTACGAAGGAACGATTAGTTGGATTGCAGCGGAGAGCGAATTCACGCCGAAAGGTATTCAGACCCGCAACAGCCGCGCCAACCTCGTATATGCGACCAAGATAGCTGTCAAGAACGACGGCCGCATCAAGATAGGTCTGTACGGAGAAGTCAAACTCTGATGAACGCGATTGAAGTTAAACATATCAGCAAAAGTTACGGTGCGGTGAAAGCCTTGCAGGACGTGTCGTTGACGGTGGAGCATGGCGACTTGTTCGGGCTTATCGGTCCGGATGGTGCAGGTAAGACTACACTTTTCCGGTTACTGACCACGTTGCTGGTGCCGGATAGCGGCAGCGCGAGTGTGGAAGGACTGGATATCGTGCGCGACTACCAAATGATACGTCGGCAAGTGGGATATATGCCCGGGCGCTTCTCACTCTATCCCGACTTGACCGTAGAGGAGAACATGCGGTTCTTTGCCTCGCTCTTCGGCACGACCTTGGAAGCCAACTACGACCTTGTGGCACCGATTTACAGCCAGATAGAGCCTTTTAAGCATCGTCCGGCAGGCAAACTGAGTGGTGGTATGAAGCAGAAACTGGCCCTTAGTTGTGCGCTTATCCACAAGCCTACAGTGCTGTTCCTGGACGAACCGACCACGGGCGTGGATGTGGTGAGTCGAATCGAGTTCTGGGATATGCTGCAAGGCTTGCGCCAACAGGGCATCACGATTCTTGTCTCCACGCCCTACATGGACGAGGCGCAGCGATGCAACCGTGTGGCGCTGATTAACGAAGGACGTATCATGGACATCGATATGCCGCAACGCATCATCGAGTCGTCCGGACAAACGAATTTTGAGGACGCGTTCATCGCGCTAATGAGTAAAGCATAAGTTATGAGTACCTTCGCGAGTTTCATACGGAAAGAGTTCATTCATATCCTGCGGGATGTGCGGACGATGATGATCGTGCTCATCATGCCGGTTATCCTGTTGATGCTCTTCGGATTCGCTATCTCCACGGAGATCAACGACATCCCCATCGCCGTGGTGGTGGATGAATACACCCCGGAAGTGCGTCATGACCTGACAGCACTGGAGAACAACCCCTATATCACGCTGACGGGTGTGATCGAGGAACGCGACGTGGATAAAGTGCTTCGTAGCGGCAAGGTGTCGGCGGTGGTTATGATGCGTGACGGTCAACGGAACGTTGTGCTGGATGCTGCCAACTCATCTATGTCCGTTTCGGCAGGCAGTTACATCACCTCTATTCTCCGCTCCGGCACTACGATGCCGCTGGCTATCACCACTTACATGCGGCATAATCCGCAACTCAAGTCGGCGTATAACTTCGTGCCGGGTGTGATGGGACTCATCTTCATTCTCATCTGCGCCATGATGACCTGTGTGTCGGTGGTGCGTGAGAAAGAGACAGGGACGATGGAAGTGCTGCTCGTCTCGCCCATCAAACCGATTTATATCGTGCTCGCCAAGATGGTGCCTTACTTCATCCTCTCGCTCATCAATCTGGCTACTATCCTGTTGCTCTCACATTTTGTGCTGGACATGCCTATCTCCGGCAATCTGCCGACGTTGCTTACGCTATGCGTGCTGTATATTATTCTGTCGCTGATGTTAGGTCTGTTTGTGAGTGCGATGGCGCAGAGTCAAGTGGTGGCTCTCCTCATCTGTGCGATGGTGATGATGATTCCGATCATCATGCTCAGCGGTATGATGTTCCCTGTGGAGAACCTGCCGCCGGTGCTCAAACATATCAGTTATATTGTGCCTGCACGGTGGTTCATCGAAGCCGTGCGCAAAGTGATGGTGGAAGGACTTGCCATGTCCGGCATCATCAAGGAGTTCAGTCTCCTGTGCGTCATGACGATTGCCCTGTTCGCCGGCAGTATTAAGAAATTTAACGACCGATTGGAATGAGATCGATACTACCCATATTAATGCGCAAGGAGATTACGCAGTTCCGCCGCAATAAGGTAATCCCGCGTCTTGTCGTGATGATGCCGATTATGTTGGTGCTCATCATGCCGCTTGTCACGCAGATGGATATCAAGAATATCTCTGTTGTGGTGCTTGACGAAGACCGTTCTTTGCTCTCCACGCGCATCGAGAGCCACCTCGCCAATAGCGATTATTTCCGTACGCCGGAGTCCGCATACGATTACAATCAAGCCGTGGAACGGATGGACCAAGGACGTGTCGATCTGATTGTGTCTATCCCTGCCCATTTTGAACGGAACATGCGCAACGGGCACGGCCAACCTATCTCACTCACCGCCAATGCCGTCAATGCCACCAAGGGCGGGCAAGGCATCCAATACGCCACGCAGACCATCATCTCTGCTGTGACGGAGATAGCCGCCGAAAGCGGTCTCACAGGCGGTCCAATATCCAGTAGCACAGGCAGTTTGATAACGATTCAAAATCGTTACAATCCCACCGGCAACTACCGCCATTTCATGTTACCCGCGCTGATGATTATCGTGTTGCTGCTCGTCTGCACGTTCTTGCCGCTGCTCAACATCATGACCGAGAAAGAGCATGGTACCATCGAACAGATCAACGTCACCCCTGTCTCGCGATGGGAGTTCATACTGGCGAAACTCATTCCGTACTGGCTTCTCGCGCTGGTGATGATTGGTTTGGCGATGCTGCTTGCTTGGGCGGTGTACGGACTCGTTCCTGCCGGTAATCCGCTTAATATCTTCCTCGGCGCTTTCCT
>JBGUYG010000001.1:0-3840 GCA_045118535.1 Paludibacteraceae bacterium | reverse complement strand
TTCGCTATCAGAGGGGGAATTGTGGATATTTTTGGCTATAATTTTGAAAACCCGTATCGGTTGGATTTTTTTGGCGATGAGATTGATAGTATCCGTATTTTTGACATAGAAACGCAACTCTCGCAACGCAAATTAGAAAATATCAACATCATCAGCAACCCAACTATTGAAGAAAAAGCCAATCAGTGTACGCTTTTGGATTATCTGACGCCCAATACGGTTTTTGTGAGCAATGATTTTAGTGCAAACGCTTTGAGATTCAATAAATTAAATGCTATTTCCGACAAAAATACGATTGAATTAAAAGATAGTAGTACTTTTTTCGCTTCGCAACAAATCATCTCGTTTCAGTTCACGCCACAGCCACTTTTCCACAAAAACTTTGAGACACTTACCGACGACCTCATAGACCACCAAAAACAGGGCTACGAACTCTTTATTCTTTGCGAACACAAAAAGCAAACCGACCGCTTGCAGAGTATCTTCGACAGTTATCCCAACAAGGAGCATATTTCGTTTGAGCCCATTGAACAGACGCTTCACAGTGGTTTTGTTGATGTTCAAACGCATTTTTGTTGCTACACCGACCACGAAATTTTTGAGCGTTTCCATCGGGTGGAGTTGCGGACGGAAGCCGTGCGAAAAGGCAAAGCGGTCATCACACTCAAAGAAATCAACCAACTGCAAATTGGCGATTATGTCGTCCATACCACGCACGGAATTGGCAAGTTTGGTGGGCTGGTGCGGACGCAAGTCAATGGCAGGATGCAGGAGATGATTCAACTTTTTTTCCGCGATGGGGACACCGTTTTTGTGAGCATTCATAACCTTCATCGCATATCTAAATACAAGGGTAAAGACGGTATTGAACCCATTATTTCCAAAATCGGCAGTAGTGCGTGGGAAAAGAAAAAAGAGCGTACCAAAGAGCGTCTGAAAGCCATCGCACGCGACTTGATTCAGGTGTATGCTCAGCGGAAAGGGCAAAAAGGGTTCCAATTTTCGCCCGATAGTTATCTGCAACACTCGTTGGAAGCCTCTTTTTTGTACGAAGACACGGTTGACCAAGCCAAAACCACAGCGGACGTAAAGCGGGACATGGAATCCGATAAACCAATGGACAGGCTCGTCTGTGGCGATGTGGGCTTTGGGAAAACGGAGGTGGCAATGCGAGCTGCCTTTAAGGCGGTTAGCGACTCCAAACAAGTGGCGGTGTTGGTGCCGACTACTGTTTTGGCGTTGCAACATTACAAAACATTCACCGAACGGTTTAAAAATTTCCCCGTCAAAGTCCAGTATTTAAGTCGCGGAAAGAATGCCAAAGAGACCAAAGAAATACTTGAACAACTCAAAGAGGGCAAAATTGATGTGCTTATCGGAACCCACAAAATAGTCGGCAAAAGCGTTGTTTGGAAGGATTTGGGGTTGCTTATCGTGGACGAAGAACAGAAATTTGGCGTTGCCATCAAGGATAAAATCAAGTTGTTGCGAACCAACATAGACGTCCTCACGCTGACCGCAACGCCTATTCCGCGAACGTTGCAGTTCTCGTTGCTGGGTGCGAGGGACTTGTCGGTGATGACCACGCCACCCCCCAATCGCTATCCGATTGAAACGGATATCATTACGTCCCAAGAAGAGAGCGTCATTCAGGAAGCCGTTGAGTTGGAAATGCAGCGAAACGGGCAGATTTTTGCGGTGGCAAACCGAATAGAGTTGTTGCCCACCATCCAAAACCAACTGAAAAGGCTCTGTCCACAAGCCCGAACCGTCATCGCACACGGACAAATGCCTACGGATGACTTGGAGGAACGCTTGGAGAACTTCATCAATTACGACTATGATATTTTGATTTCTACGACCATCATTGAGTCGGGCGTGGATATTCCGAACGTCAATACGATGTTTGTTTATTCGGCTCATCGGTTTGGTTTGGCAGACCTGCATCAGTTGCGAGGTCGGGTGGGGCGTTCCAACAAAAAGGCGTATTGTTACCTGATTGCACCACCTTTGGACGAACTTAAATCGGATGCCAAACGCCGTTTGCGAGCCATTGAAACATTTGCCGAGTTGGGTTCGGGATTTAATTTGGCGATGCAAGATTTGGACATACGCGGTGCGGGTAACCTCTTGGGAGCCGAGCAGTCGGGTTTTATTGCCGAATTGGGCTACGAAACCTATCAACAGATACTCAATGAGGCGGTTACGGAGTTAAAAAACAACGAGTTTTATTCCCTTTTTGAAAAGCAGAAGCAAGAAACTGACACTGCCCAACCCACTCTTAATTGGGCGACCGATTGTTTGCTGGAAACCGACCTTGATATTGGCTTTCCGATGGATTACATTGAGAACGTATCTGAACGGATCGCTTTGTATCGCGAATTGGATACGTTACGCAACGAAGACGAGTTGCAGCACTATGCACAACGTTTGGAAGACCGATTTGGGAAGCCGACCCTGCAAGTGGAGGAGTTATTCAACACCATTCGGCTTCGTTGGCTGTGTTGCAAGTTGGGTATTGAGAAAATTTTCCTCAAAAAAGAGCATCTAACCATCTATTTTACAACCAGTTCGGAAAATTATTGGCAGTCGGAAGAGTTTGGACACATTATAAAATATATGTTCAGCAAACCTAAACGTTGCCAACTCAAAGAAGAAAAACCGAAAAATCCAGATGCCAAACCGCTTCGTTATGCCATCATTGCCGATGTGAGGACGGTTGCAGGAGCCACCAATCTGCTGACAAAAATTGCACAAGGAGATTTTGGAAACGCGTAATAAACCTCTAAAAAACAAGGATGTTTTGAGTTTTTGGGACATAAAGCACCAAAATTGTAAAAAATTTTTTTATTTGATATTTTTACCTTAACTTCGCAAGGTTTTTGTGCCTATTATAGAAATTTGAAAATAATTATTAACAAAACAATTTAAGATGCCTACAATTCAACAATTAGTTAGAAAAGGAAGAATTGAATTAGAAGACAAGAGTAAAAGTCCTGCATTGGATAGTTGTCCTCAACGTCGTGGCGTTTGTGTTCGTGTGTATACGACCACTCCTAAGAAGCCTAATTCCGCAATGCGTAAGGTGGCTCGTGTGCGTTTGACCAACCAAAAAGAAGTCAATGCGTACATCCCCGGTGAAGGTCATAACTTGCAAGAACACAGTATCGTTATGGTGCGTGGTGGTCGTGTGAAAGACCTGCCAGGTGTTCGTTATCACGTTGTTCGTGGTACGTTGGATACCGCTGGTGTGGCAAATCGCTTGCAACGTCGTAGTAAATACGGTGCAAAACGTCCAAAACAGAAGTAAAAACTTGTTAATAATTCAAAAGGTAATCCCATAAGAATGGGAAAGTTGAATGGGTTGATCGGTTGAGTAAGAGGAATAGGGTTTTTGGATAAAAAGTACTTTCCTCTGAAGAGATAGACAGCCACAAACGTTAAAAAAATGAGAAAAGCAAAACCAAAGAAACGCGTTGTTTTACCAGATTCCGTGTTTGGTGAAGTAATGGTCGGAAAATTTGTAAACCATCTGATGTTAGATGGTAAAAAGAATATCGCTTATGGCATATTCTATCGTGCTCTTGATATCGTAGGAGAAAAGCAGAAAAATGCAGAAAAAACTCCTTTGGATATTTGGAAACAGGCTCTGAGTAACATAACTCCATTAGTAGAAGTAAAATCTCGTCGTATAGGTGGTGCTACTTTCCAAGTACCTACCGAAATTCGTAGCGACCGCAAGGAAAGTATCGCTATGAAGAATATGATCAAATTTGCTCGTACTCGTAACGGGCATTCTATGGCTGAGAAGTTAGCAGGTGAAATAATGGATGCATTTAA